>JBARBX010000440.1:0-9019 GCA_049793535.1 Steroidobacteraceae bacterium
AATGGCGGCGCTCGGCTGGCCGCAGTGCGACATCATCATCGTCACGGGCGATGCCTACGTAGATCACCCGAGCTTCGGCATGGCCATCATCGGCCGGGTGTTGGAAGCCGCGGGATTCAAGGTGGGCATCGTCGCCCAGCCGGACTGGCACGGCACTGCCGATTTCGAGGCACTGGGCGCCCCGCGCCTGTTTTTCGGCGTCACCGGCGGCAACATGGATTCCATGGTGAACCGCTACACCGCCGATCGCCGGGTGCGCAGCGACGATGCGTACACCCCCGGCGGGCAGGGCGGCAAGCGCCCGGACCGCTGCGTCATCGTCTACTCGCAGCGTATCCGCGAAGCCTTCAAAACGACTCCCATCGTGATCGGCGGTATCGAGGCCAGCCTGCGCCGCATCGCGCACTTCGACTATTGGTCCGAACAGGTGCGCCGCTCGGTACTGGCGGACGCGAAAGCGGATCTCCTGGTGTACGGCAATGCCGAGCGCCAGATCGCCACGATCGCCCGGCGCATGGACTCCGGGGAGGCCATCGGCGAGATCACGGATGTGCGCGGCACGGCGTATTTGCGGCGCGGCATGCCGGCGGGTTGGGTGGAAATCGATTCGAGCGAACTCGATGCGCCCGGCCCCTTGAATCCCCGCGTCGATCCCTATGCCGGCGAGGAGGAGCGCCGCACCACGCTGGCCGCGGCAACGCCCGCCGCCGCGACTCCCGCGGGCGCCGCTCCGGCGGAAAAGGTCGTGAAGTTCTACCGCAAGGTGCCGAATGCGCAGCGCGAACGCAGCGTCATCCGCCTGCCGTCCTTCGAGCAGGTGAGCCGCGACGCGGTGCTGTATGCGCATGCATCGCGCATTCTGCACTTGGAGTCGAATCCCGGAAATGCACGTGCACTCGTGCAGCGCCACGGCAACCAAGAGCTGTGGCTGAATCCGCCGCCCATTCCTTTGAGCACCGCCGATATGGACGCCATCTACGAGCTGCCGTACGCGCGCCGGCCGCACCCGGCGTACGGCGCGGCGCGCATTCCGGCGTACCACATGATCCGCTTTTCCGTGGCGATTCAGCGCGGCTGCTTCGGCGGCTGCACCTTCTGCTCGATCACCGAACATGAAGGCCGCATCATCCAGAGCCGCTCCGAAGATTCCGTCATCAGAGAAATCGAAACCATTCGCGACCAGGTATCGGGCTTCACCGGAGTGATTTCCGATCTTGGCGGCCCCACCGCCAACATGTACCGCCTGCACTGCAAGAGCACCTCCATCGAATCCGCGTGCCGCCGCCCCTCCTGCGTCTTTCCCGCCGTGTGTCCGAATCTCAACACCGATCATGCGCCGCTCATCAACCTGTACCGGCGCGCGCGCGCACTTCCGGGCGTCAAGAAAGTCTTGATCGCCTCCGGCGTACGCTACGACCTGGCGATCGAATCGCCCGAGTATGTCCGGGAACTCGCGACGCACCACACCGGCGGATATCTCAAGATCGCGCCCGAGGCCATCGGCGAGGGCCCGCTGTCGAAGATGATGAAACCCGGGGTGGGCGCGTACTACCGCTTCAAGGAACTGTTCGACAAGTACTCGAAAGAGGCCGGCAAGGAGCAGTACCTCATCCCGTACTTCATCGCGGCCCACCCGGGCACCCGCGATCAGGACATGCTCGAGCTGGCACTGTGGTTGAAGAAGAACGGATTTCGCGCCGACCAGGTGCAGGCGTTTCTGCCCTCGCCGATGGCGACCGCCACCGCGATGTATCACTCGGGCAAGAATCCGCTCCGGCGCATCACGCGCACCAGCGAGGAAGTCGTCATTCCGAAGGGGATCAAGGTGCGTCGCCTGCACAAGGCTTTCCTGCGCTATCACGACCCGGAGAATTGGCCGGTGCTGCGCGAGGCGCTGAAGCGCATGGGCCGCGCCGACTTGATCGGGAACGGCAAGCAGCACCTCATTCCGGCGTACCAGCCGGTCGGGCTCTCGCCTCGGGGCGCACCGAAGCGTGCCGCGCCGACGTTGCCGTTCCGCACCCAGCACACCGGGCTGCCCAAGTCGGGGCGTGGCGGTCGCTCCGCGGCTCCCAAGCCACGCGGCCGGCCTTAGGCCCTGCCTTGGCGGGCGCCCTAGCGGAATTGCTTGCTAGCGTCCCCGCGGTGCGATTAAAGTTCCGGGCTGTCTAGCGGTTTCACACCGCAATTCATCAACTGGCGGGGTTTGGGAGCGATGAGAACGCCCTTGGCTCAAAGGGCGGGCGTGCAGCATGGACAAATGGATCGTACATAAATTCGGGGGATCCAGCGTCGCCGACGCCGGTTGTTTCCGCCGGGTCGCCGACATCATCGAAGCCTCGCCTCGGCCGCGCGAAGCGGTGGTGCTGTCCGCCTGCCGCGGTGTGACCGACGCCCTGCTCGATCTGGTCACGATTGCGGAAGGCTCGGACGGGTATTTCCCCTCGGCCATCGAGGCGCTCAAGAAGCGCCATGTCGAGCTCGCCCGCAGCCTCGTCTCGAGGGAGGCGTGCGCGGTCTATATCGAACAGCTCGAGCGCGATTGCCGCGACATCGCCGGCATGCTGCAGACCGTGCGCCTCATCCGCTCCTCGACCTACGCGATGCGCGATGTGATTTCCGGCTACGGTGAGATTTGGTCGACGCGGTTGTTCGCGCCATTCCTGCGCGAGCGCGGCCGAATCAAGGGCGACGTGCTGTGGATCGATGCGCGCGAGGTCATCATCGTGGAATGGGGGTCGCTCGGGCCCGCCGTTCAATGGTCGGTGAGCGAAGCCAATCTGCAACGCCTCGTGCCGGCGGGATTCACCGGCCGCCTGATCGTGACCGGATTCGTCGCAACCTCGGTGAAGGGAAATCAGACCACCTTGGGCCGCAACGGCAGTGATTTCTCGGGCTCCATATTCGGGGCCCTGCTGGGCGCCGAGGAGATCATCATCTGGACCGACGTCGACGGCGTGCTGTCGGCCGACCCGCGCCTGGTGCCGAACGCGCAGGTCATCGACCAGCTATCGTACAACGAGGCCATGGAGCTCGCCTACTTCGGTGCCAAGGTGATTCACCCGCAGACCATGGAGCCGGCGGTTGCGCGCGACATCCCCATCTTTATCCGCAACACGTTTGCGCCGCAAAAACGCGGCACCTTGATCTGCGCCAATCCTGTTTCGGCGCTCAAGGTCAAGGGCATCACCACCATCGATCCGGTCGCGATCGTGAACCTCGAGGGTGCCGGGATGATCGGCGTCCCCGGCACTGCACACCGCCTGTTCGGCGCGTTGCGCGACTCGGGCATCTCGGTGATTTTGATCTCTCAGGGCAGCTCCGAGCATTCCATTTGCTTTGCGATTCCCGAGGCACAGGCGGTGCGGGCCGAGGAGGCGGTGCGACGGGCCTTCGACGCGGAATTGCGCGACGGCCAGATTCAGCATGTGGACGTCGGCCGGGGCATGAGCATTCTGGCGGTGGTGGGGGACGGCATGGCCGGCGCGCACGGCGTCGCGGCCAAGGTATTCAATTCGCTGGGCGATGCCGCCATCAGCGTGCGCGCGATCGCGCAGGGCGCCTCCGAACGCAACATCTCGGTGGTGGTCGACGGCAAGGTGGCCGCCAAGGCGCTGCGCGCCGTGCATGCCGCCTTCTACTTGTCGCCGAACACCCTCTCCATCGGCTTGATCGGGCCCGGCACCGTCGGCCGGGTGCTGCTGGCGCAGATCGAGACGCAGATCGAGCGCTTGCGAGCGCTCAATCTGGACCTGCGGGTGCGCGGCATCGCGAGCTCCAAACACATGCTGCTCGAACAGACGGCGGTCGATCTGGACTGCTGGTCCGAGCGGTTCGCCGAGGCGAAGGAGCCGCTGGATCTGGAGAAGTTCGCCAATCACGTGCAGGCGGACTACATTCCGCATACGGTTATCATCGATTGCACGGCCAGCGCCGATGTGGGATCGAACTACGTCGCCTGGTTGAATCGGGGCATTCACGTCGTGACCCCGAACAAGAAGGCCAACAGCGGCACGCTGCCGTACTATCGCGCCCTGCAGGACGCCGGGCGCGCAGCGGGTACGCACTACCTGTACGAGGCCACGGTGGGCGCCGGCCTGCCCATCATCCAGACCTTGCGCGACCTGCGCGAGACCGGCGATGAGATCACCCGCATCGAGGGTATCTTCTCCGGCACCCTGGCATACCTCTTCAATGTGTTCGATGGCCGCGAGAGCTTCTCCTCGATCGTGCACGCGGCCAAAACCAAGGGGTACACCGAACCCGATCCGCGCGACGACTTGTCCGGCATGGATGTGGCCCGCAAGCTCATCATCCTTGCGCGCGAAATGGGCCTCACCCTGGAGATGGCGGACGTGAGCGTCGAGGGCTTGGTGCCGCGAGCGCTCGAGAGCTGCAGTGTCGACGAATTCATGGCGCGCCTTCCGGAATTCGACGCCGCCATGGCGCAGACGCTCGAGCAGGCACGCGCCAAGAGCGAGGTGCTGCGCTATGTCGGCCGCATCGATGCGGACGGCAAGGCCACCGTGGGGTTGATGCGCCTCGACTCCAAACATGCGTTTGCGAATATCGCGCTCACCGACAACGTGGTGCGCTTCGCGACCCGCCGGTACTGCGACAATCCTTTGATCGTGCAGGGACCGGGAGCCGGTCCCGAGGTGACGGCCGCCGGGGTGTTCTCGGATCTGTTGCGCCTGTCCGCCTATCTGGGAGCGCACCTGTAATGCTCACGGACGTCACCGCTTTTGCGCCCGCCACCGTCGCCAACGTCGGCATCGGCTTCGATATTCTCGGGCACACGGTGGAGGCCGTCGGCGACAAAGTGCGCCTGCGGCGGATCGATGAGCCCGTCGTGCGCATACGTTCGATCACCGGGATCGCCGGAGACCTGCCGGTCGAGCCCGCGCACAACACCGCAGGCCGCGCGGTCCAGGCCATGCATGCCGCACTCGGGTTGGACTATGGCTTCGAGATGGACATCGAAAAGGGCATTCCCTTAGGTTCAGGCCTCGGCGGCTCGGCCGCCTCCGCGGTGGCGGCGGTGGTTGCCGCGAACGCGCTGCTGCGCACGCCGGTGCCGCGGCTGCAGCTCCTCAAGTTCGCGATGGAGGGGGAGATCGTCGCCAGCGGTTCGGCGCACATCGACAATATCGCGCCGTGCCTGTTCGGCGGACTGACCCTCACGGTGGGCATCGATCATCCGCGCGTGAAGCAGATCCCGGTTCCCTCGACGCTGCGCTGCGTGCTCGCGCATCCGCACATGTACCTCGGCACCCGCGAGGCTCGCGCAATGCTCAAAACCAATGTCACCCGCTCGGATTTCGTTTGGGCCAGCGCCAATCTGGCCGGATTCATCAGCGGCTGCTATTCGAACGATTTGGACATGATTCGCGAATCCTTCAACGACGTGATCATCGAGCCGCAGCGCCATTCCCTGATTCCCGGATTCAAGGACGTGCAGCGCGCCGCCATGTCGGCGGGCGCATTGGGATGCTCGATCTCGGGTGCCGGCCCGACGGTCTTTGCCTGGGCGGAGATCCAGTATGCGGAAGCCGTCCGCGGCGCCATGGTGGCGGCCTTCGCCACGCACGGTCTCGAATCCGACTACTGGATTTCGGGCATGGAGACCTACGGGGCCCGGGTGGTGAAGGCCTGATGCCCGACATAAGTTTCGTAAGTTCGCGCGGCGCGGCGCCGCCGGTTTCCTTGAGCGACGCCATCGCGCACGGGCTTGCCCCCGACGGCGGCTTGTACATTCCGACCCGGCTGCCCACGGTCGATGCGGCGGCCTTCGCGGGCGCGAGGTTGCCGGACATCGCGCGCGGCGCGCTGGACGGATTTTTCGCGGGCGATCGGCTGCGGCCGCTGCTCGGCGAGATCGCGGAGGCGGCGCTCGATCTGCCGGCCCCCACCACCGCGGTGACCGCCTGCCCGGATCCCCTGTTTGCGCTCGAGTTGTTTCACGGTCCGACCGCGGCATTCAAGGATTTCGGCGCGCGCTTCCTGGCCGAGAGTTTGCAGCGGCTGGAGACGAACGCGCCTTCGCCCATGACCATTCTGGTGGCGACGTCCGGGGACACCGGCGGCGCGGTGGCCGCCGCGTTCCACAGGCGCCCCTGGGTGCGCGTGGTGATTCTGTATCCGGCGGGTCTGGTGAGCCCGCGGCAGGAGCAGCAGCTCTGCTGTTGGGGGGGCAACGTCACGGCGCTGCGCATCGCCGGCACCTTTGACGACTGCCAGCGCCTGGTGAAAGAGGCCTTCGGCGCTGCAACCTTGACCCAGCGGCACCGCTTCAGCTCCGCCAACAGCATCAACATCGGGCGCCTGCTGCCGCAGGCGGTCTATTACGCGGCATCGAGCCTCGAGGTCGAACGGCGCACGGGGGCCAAGGGCTCGTACATCATACCGGCCGGCAATCTCGGCAACGCCTTCGCCGCGGTGTGGGCGCGCGCACTCGGATTCCCCATCGCCCGCATCGTGCTCGCGCACAACATCAATCGCGCGGTTCCCGACTACCTGGAAACCGGAATGTGGCGGCCGCGCCCGAGCATTGCGACCCTGGCCTCGGCCATGGATGTCGGGAACCCCAGCAATATGGAGCGTATGCGGGCGCTGTATCCGACATTGCACGAGATGCGCGAACATTTGAGCGCGGACAGCGTCGATGACGCTACAATCCGTACTCGAATCGGAGAGGATTTCATGCACTATGGAAGGGAATGGTGCCCTCATACCGCGACTGCGGCGGAAGTCTACGCTCGCATGAGCGTGGCTGAGCGGCGCGAGCGCCCCTGGGTCGTGGTGGCCACGGCGCACCCGGCAAAGTTCAATGAAATCGTGGAACCCATCACGGCCAGGCCCGTGGCCGTCCCGCAGAGCCTGAACCGGCTGCTGCACCTGCCGCAGCACGCGGTGGATTTACCGCCGAGTCTCGAGGCTGTGGCCGCAGCACTCGAATGACGAACATCGATATAGACCCGAAATGGATTGGGCTGGGCGCGATCGGTGTGCTGCTGCTGGCCTGCGCCTTCTGGGGTTTGCGGGCGTACCAGCGGCGTTCGCGCCGGCGTGCGCTGCTCAGCCGGCTGGGACGCATCGCCTTCGAGGCGGCCCATCAGGTGCTGGTTCCCGACGGCATGGGCGGCTTCATTCACATCGACCATTTGCTGCTCACGCCGCGCGGGGTGCTGGTGCTCGACACCCGCCGCGTCGCCGGACTGATCTTCGGCGGGGACCAGATGAGCGATTGGACGGTGATGGGACGGAGCCGCCGCTATACCTTCGACAATCCCCAGCCCGCGCTGTACGACCGGATTGCAGCGGTCAAGGCGCTGGTTGGCGATGTGCCGGTGGAGGGCCGCCTGTTGTTCTCCAACGTCGGAAAATTCACCAAGGGCATGCCGAAGTGGGTGCTGATGCTCGACGGCATCGAGGTGCAATTTCCGCTGGTCGACCAGGATATGAAGGCATCGCCCGCGTTTGCGCAATACGGCGAAGCGTGGGCCAGGCTGGTCGCGCAGTTGCGGCCGAGCCCGCACCTCTTTACCAATCTCTGACGCCTAAGAGTTAAGCCCGAAGAATCGCAGGGCGTTGCGCGTGGTCGACGCGCCGAGCTCCTCCGCCGTCTCACCGCGCAGGTGCGCGACGGTGCGCGCAATGTGCGGCAGATAGCCGGGCTCGTTGCGCCGCGATTTAGGGCGCGGTTCGAGGTCGCGCGGCAGCAGGTACGGCGCATCGGTTTCCAGCATGAGCCGATCTGCGGGAATATGCGGGACGCTCTGGCGCAGCCGCTCGCCGCGGCGTTCATCGTTGACCCAGCCGGTCACGCCGATACAGAGGCCGAGCGCCAGATAATCTTCGAGCTCGGAGCGCCCGCCGGTGAAGCAGTGCGCGACGCCGCCGCTGAGACCGCCGCGAAACTCGCGCAAGATGGCCGTGAAATCGCCGTGCGCATCGCGTTGGTGCAGAAATACCGGTTTGCCGGCCGCGGCCGCGATCTCGAGCTGCGCGATGAAGGCCGAGCGCTGCGCGTCGCGCGGCGAGAAATCCCGAAAATAATCCAGGCCGCATTCGCCCACCGCCACGACCTGCGGAAGCCGCAGGAGTTGCCGCAGCTCGTCCTGCCTCGAGGCATCAAGGCTGTGCGCGTGGTGGGGATGGGTTCCGGCGGTACTCGACAGCATGGCCGGGTGCTCGGCCGCGAGCGCCGCCGCCAGGGCCGAATTGGCCAGGTCGGTGCCGGTCACCACCTGGCGGCGCACGCCGGCCTCCAGGGCGCGTGCCATCACGGCGTCACGATCCGGTGCGAAGCTCTCATGAGTGAGGTTCGACCCAATATCGATTAGTGATATCTTCATCCCGCCATTGTAAACGCGCGCGCGACGGTTTCGGGCGCGAGGGAGTTCTGTTCAAGTGAACGCCGCCAAGCACCTTCTGTCCTGTTTGCTGTTGCTGCCCACCGCCGCCGTCTGGGCGCAAGGCGGCGATCTGCAGGCCCAAATCCTCTATGCCTACCAGAGCGAGGACGGCAACAGCCTGTCGAATCTGGTGCAAGAGCTGACCATGCAGGTCAAGGACAACGCGGACGATGCCTCGCTGCGATACCACTTGGCGCACGCGCAATACCGCCGTGGGCTGCTCGCGGGCGAGCGCAACGCTCACGACGCCGAATCCGCGTTCGCGGACTGCATCGATGAGCTGCGGCCGTTGGTCTCGAAGGAGCTCAAGTCGGTCGAAGTGCTGATATTGCAGTCGGCATGTTACGCGGCCCTCGCGGACCACAGCACGTTGGAGTCCGCGCTGCTGCGATCGCGGTCGGGCGACCGGCTCGAGACCGCGCTCAAATTGACCCCGCGCAATCCCCGCGCGGTGTTCTTCTCCGCCATGCAGGACCTGCGGCAAGCCAAGTCCGGCAGCGAACCGCGGGAACATGGGTTCGCGCGGCTGATGCTGGCCGCGCAATTGTTCGATGCGAGCTCCGCCACGAGCAGCGACACTCCGGGATGGGGACACGCCGAGG
>JBARBX010000441.1:0-5584 GCA_049793535.1 Steroidobacteraceae bacterium
ATGTAAGCCTTGGTGTAGGCGCCGGAAACGCCGAGGGTCAGACCGGTCATCAAAAGCGCCGAGAATTCAACCTCGGGTCCGTACGCCAAGGCGTTGCCGGCATTGGCGCTGTACGGATAACCGCAGCTCAAGTCGATCACCTGTTGAATGCTCTTCCACTTCACGTAGTAGACGTCGGCGTCCAGCGTGAAGCGCCGGTCGTCGAACCGCGCCTTCTCGCCGACTTCGTAGCTCCAGATCGAGTCGGGACCGAAGTACGCCGGTTGCTGCGTGACATAAATGGTTCCCGGCGCGATCGGCGTTCCCGGATTCAACTGGTTCACGTTGGGCACGCCGCAATTGTAGGCGAGCGGATTGCTCTGAATTTGCGCCAGCGTCGGCAACGGGATGGGCAGATTGACGCCGCCCGGGCGTGAACCCTTGGCAAGGGTGCCGTACAAGGTGAGATCCGGGGTGGGTGTGTAGGACAGGTTCACTTTCGGCAGGACATTGTCGCCGCTGCCCGAGGCTGAGTCGACTTGACAGGTGGCATTGCCGGTGCCGGTGCCGACACCGCACTGATGCGAGGTGTTGGCGACGGAGAACTTGAAGTAGCGGACTCCCAGCGTCGCTTTCAGATCATCGGTGATCTTGTACGACGTTTCCCCGAATACGGCGCTTTGCTTCATGATGTTGGGGTTGTTGTCATTGAAGATGGCGCCGTCCGGATTGGCGGCCGGCCCGCCGTTGTTGATGTTTCCCGCCACCGGCCCCGCGGAGTTGTAGGCATTGGTAATGTAAGGGCTCTGGTTGTAGGTGATGTAGCCGGAGTGCAGGTCCGCCGCGTACACGCCGCCCACCCATTGGAACGGCCCGGTGCCGGTCGAGGTTAGGCGCAGCTCCTCGCTGATCTGAGTGGTCGGATCGGTCTCGACGTACAGCAGGTCCGGGAGGAAGCCGTTGGGATACGGAGTCGGGGCCGCGGAGCCCACGAGGCCGTTGATGTTCTGCAGCGCCTCGGTGGCGTCGGTGGACTGAAATACATAGCGCTGCCAGTAGCCGGTCGCGGAGGTGAGTTCGGCAGGGCCGAAATTGTACTTGACGGTCAAGCTCGCGAGCTTGAAGGAGTCATAGTACGGCTCCTTCACGTCGAGGGGCTGGTAGATGCCCGGGGCCGCCGGATACGGATCCGGCGAAGTGCCGGTGGACTGATAGTTGTTGTAGCCCTGCGCGTCGATGCGCTGGTACATGAGGCGCGCATTGACCGTCAGGGCGTCATTCGGCTTGAGCAGCAGTTCCGCCCGCTCCGCCGTGAATTTCTCGAGGTTGGAGCCCTTGATGGTCTCGGCCACGGGGGCCGCACCGACGTCGCCGCGCGTGCTGCAGTAGCTGAAACACGTGGTACCGAAGCCCACGGGGTACGGGAACTCGCCCGGCTCGGCGACGACGCGGGGGATCCAACCGCTGATGTACTTCTGGGTAGCGACGAGGCGGACCGCCACCGTCTCGCCGATGGGCAGGTTCACCATCGCGCTGATACTGCCGTTGGTGCTGCCGCCGGATGCCGTCTGCGAAAGACTGGTATCGGTCGCTCCCTCGAACACGCCGAGCTTCGGCGCATTGGGCACGAGCTTGATGGTACCGCCCATCGATCCTGCGCCGTACAGGGTGCCCTGCGGACCGCGCAGTACTTCTACGTGGCCGAGGTCGAAGAGATCCGCGTCGATCACGGTGCGGCCGTTGAGCGCGACCGCGGAGGCCGACAGCGGTATTTCGTCGAGGTAGAAGCCGACGGTGGCGGCCGAGCCGCCGGCCGAGGTGAGACCGCGCATCTCATACTCGGTCTGCCCGGGGCCGGCGGTGCGCATCGACACGCCCGGCACGGCACCAGCGAGGTCCTCGACCGAAAAGACGTTCTGCGTGGTCAATTCTTCCGCGTTCAGCGCCGTGATGCTGATGGGCGTCGCTTGCACCGTCGATTCGCGCTTTTCGGCGGTCACGACGATCTCTTCCAACCCGGGGTTGTTCTCGGCCGGCGTGCTGCCGGAGGGGGTCGCCGGGCCCGCGGGTCCCACGAGGGCCGCTCCGCTCGAGGCAGCGGCGCACAGCAGCGCTGAGATCATGGCCGCTGGAATGCCCGCACGCGCGTCTGCCGCACACAACACCTGTTTCATGTCCGATTCTCCCTTCGTTTGAGCAACAACAGCCGCGCTCGGGCCGCGCAAGCGGACCAAGTCGTCCGATTAATTCATCCCCTAGGCACTTAACAGCGATCTGCAAGGAGATCGTTATTGCCTAATTCGTAACACAGCGTTTACTGTCACGCAAGTTTATTGCATAACAGGCACGGGCAAGCTAGTCTCCGCTGCTGCCTTGATGTTGCAATCACACAACGGGCGCCGGTGGTAACCAATGCATGCTTTGCGCCGTGATTGAGCACGTGCAGCAACCGTCGCGCCGCCTGACGCTCGCGGCGGTGTTCTCGAGTTGTTTGGGGGTGGGGCTGATCTTCGGCTTTCAGCCGCCGCTGATCGCGCTGGCCTTGAGTCGGTTGGGTTATTCCAGCTCCGCGATCGGCGCGGTGACGGCTGCCAGCCTGATCGCGGTGATGCTGTGCGGACCCTACTATCCTCGAGTCATTGTGCGCCTCGGCCTCAAGCGCTGCGTTGTCGCCGGCACCGTGTTTGCCGCCGCCATCCTGCTGCTCATGCCGCTGCATCCGAGCGCGCCCTTCTGGTTGGCCTTGAGGTTCATCGCCGGATGCGCGCTCGGTCTGGTGTGGATTGCCAGCGAGATTTGGATGAACAATGCCGCCGGCGCCGAATCCCGCGGCACCGTCATGGGCATCTACGGCACGGTGTTTTCCCTCGGCATCGTGGCGGGGCCGGTTCTTCTGGAGTTCACCGGAACCGAGGGCGCGAGGCCCTTCGCCATCGGCGCGGCCTGCCTGATACTGACTCTCATTCCCATGGGGGTGCTGCGTCAAGTCACTGGCGCGGCGCAGGAATTCAGTCCGTTGAGGGGACTTGCGGGTGCCTTGAAAGTCGCGCCCATCGTCATACTCGCTGCCTTCGTTGCCGGCCTCGTCGAGTCCGCCGATCTCACCCTCCTGCCGCTGTTCGGGCTGCATTCGGGATTGGATGAGCGCGCGGCCTTGCTGCTGGTCGCCGTATTCATGGCGGGCAATGTGGTACTGCAGGTGCCCATCGGCCTGCTCGCCGACCGCTATGGGCGCAGAACCTTGTTGGGCGTCTGCGCCGTGACGAGTTGCATCGGCCCCCTGCTGCTGCAGCGCTGCCTGGGCGCGCCGCTATTGCTATGGCCTCTGCTATTCGTGTGGGGGGGTACCCTGTATGCCTTCTACAGCCAGGGTGTCGCCCTGCTCGGCGAGGAGTTCGCGGTGGAGAATCTTGCCAGCGCCAACACCCTGTTCGTCATGGTGTACTGCCTGGGCGGGGTGATCGGACCGAGTGCCGGCGGCATGGCCATGGATCTGTGGCCGAACCGGGGGCTGCCGGTTCTGCTGAGCGGCGCGGCATCGCTCATGCTGGCGGGACTGGCGTTCGTCGGCCTTCGACGAAGGCGCGGCCTTGCCTAGGTTGGCCGCCAATAGGTGATGATGGCGCCGCCCGCGATGACCAAGCTGCCGCCGACCCATATCGGCAGTGTCGGTACCGATCGAAATGCGACGAAGTTGATCACCTGCCACACCACGAACAGGGTCGCGATGTAGAGACCGACGACGCGCCCGAAATCGAACGGTGCGAGGTTCAGCGCGGATCCATAGCCCAGCAGCAAAGCCGCGCCCGCAAGAAACAGTGCGATGCGAACCGGGCCGGCGTGGTCGTAGATCGCGACGCGCACGATGGCATCGCCGCTGACTTCGAGGGTGGTGGCGATCAACAGAAACACCAGCGGGTGGGCGCCCAACAAAGCTTTGGTCATTGGCGGCCCTTCACGTGAGCGTCGAAGAATCGTTGAATCGCCGTGTACACGTGGCGCTTCATCTGCGGCGTCGACAGGCTGTGCTTGGCGCCGGGATAGGTCATGAGCTCGAATTGCACGCCGCGTCTCTGCAGCTCGGACATGAGGCGCGTCGAGTTCACGAACAACACGTTGTCGTCGGCCATGCCGTGCGCCAGGAACAAGGGTGACTTCAAGCCGTCGAGCGCGGAGAAGACCGAGGACTGCGCATAGCCCTGCTCATTGCTCCGAGGGGTTCCGAGGTATCGCTCGGTATAGCAGGTATCGTAAAGCCGCCAGTCGGTGACCGGCGCCACCGCGGCGCCGGCGGCAATCACATCCGAGCCCTTGGCGAGCATCATCAGCGTCATGTAGCCGCCATAGCTCCAGCCGAACACGCCGATGCGCCTGGCATCGATCCACGGTTGCGCCTGCAGCCAGCGTACGCCGGCCAATTGATCGCGCACTTCGACGTCGCCCAAGTGTCCGTCAATGGGATCCGAGAAGGCGCGGCTGCGGCGCGAGGTGCCGCGATTGTCGAGCGTGAACACCACATAGCCCTGCTGCGCCATGTACTCGTCGATCATTTTCGGCCAGGTGCGGCTGACGTTCTGTACCGTCGGGCCGCCGTAGACGTTCAAAAACACCGGATAGCGGCGAGCCGGGTCGAAGCCCGGCGGCTTCATCAGGGAGTATTGAAGCTCCTGTCCGTCCTCGGCCCGAATGCTGCCGAACTGCGGCGTGACGTGACGGTCGCGGTAGGGCCAGTAAGGATGGCCGGCATCCAGAGTATTGGCCTCGATCCAGGCCAGCCGATGCCCATCGGATGCGTTGATGCTCACCTGCGGCGGAGTGCCGGGATCGGAGAAGGTGTCGACATAGACGGAAACACGGCGCGAGTCCCGGGCGAACTGCGCCGCGTGCCAGCCGTCGCCGCGGCTGATGCGGCGCGGATTCGCGGCATCCCGCCCGTCCAGCGCCGCCGCATAAATCTGTTTGTCGATCACTGCGTCCTTGTTGGAGTCGAAGTACACCAGCCCCGCGGATTCATCGACGCCCAGCAATCCGTCGACGTTCCAGGCGCCCGCGCTCAGGGGCGCAATCAGCCGGCCCTTCAGGTCGTAGAGATACAAATGGTTGGTGCCGGTTCGTTCGGAAGACCAGATGAACGAGTCCTGGCCCTTCAGAAAGCGCAGGCTGCCGGATAAATTGATCCACGCGGCGGAGGTTTCCGAGACCAGCGGGGTCTCTTGCAACGTGCCGGCATCGACCAGCACGAGATCGAGACGCTTCTGGTCGCGCGTGAGGCGCTGAAAGGCGAGCCGGCGGCCATCCGGAGTCCAGTCCGCACGCACCAGATAGATGTCCCGATCGGAGCCCAGGTCGATCCAGCGCGGCTCCCCGCCGGTGGGCGCCACCAGCCCGAGTTTGACCGCGACATTGGGATCTCCGGCGAACGGGTAGCGCTGCTCCACCATGGTTGTCCGGTCCGCATAGATCTCCGTGCGCTGCGCAATCGGCACCGCACTCTCATCGAAGCGCTTGTAGGCGATGGCCGACTCGTCCGGCGCCCACCAATAGCCGCTGGTTTGCCCCATTTCCTCCTGAGCTATGAATTCCGCTTCGGCGTTGTGGATGGTTC
>JBARBX010000442.1:0-9169 GCA_049793535.1 Steroidobacteraceae bacterium
CGCCCAAAGAAGCGCCAGCAGCGCAATGACCGCCGGTACCAGCGCCGCCGGCACGAGGCCTCGCGATGTCGCCGGAATATAGGGCGTGGTGAGCAGAACGACGAACGGCAACGCGATGAGTCTGCCGGCCCGCCGCGCCGTGGAACCGAATTGGCGCAACCAGACGGACAAAAATATGGCTGTGACGAAAATCAGCGCACCGATCCACGGGGTCCGATGCAGCAGCATGCCCGCGCCGGCCGCGGCCCAGCCGACGATGGGCAGCGCAATGGCCGCCTCGAGCCGGTCACGCCTGGTGCGATGCAGCCCGCTGCGCGCGAGGGCGATGCAAAGCACCACGGCCAGCACGGCCGGACCGAGCCCGGGCGCGATAGCACGGGCGCACAGAAGAGTGGCGATCGCCGCCGCCAGAGTAGCGACCGCTTCTCGCAGCGCGGCTTGAACCTGCGCCGCTGCCGCGATGCGGTCTACGTCAGTGGCTGCCGAGACCGTCGTGCTCGTGGTAGTTGGGATACGGCGGCACCGGTGGCTCGACCACCGGATGCTCCTTCAGCTGCTCGAGCACGATGGATACCGCCCTCTCGAGTTGCGCATCGTGGCCCGCGGCCACATCCTTCGGCAGTTCCTCCACTTCGACATCCGGCGCAATGCCGTGTCCCTCCACTTCCCAAGAATCGTTGAGGCCGAAGATCGCATAGCGAGGCGCGGTGACGGTGCCGCCGTCGATCAGCCGCGGGTAGCCGCCGATGCCGACCAATCCGCCCCAGGTGCGCACGCCGACCAAGGTCCCGAGGCCCGCCTTGCGGAAGTACCAGGGCATGGCATCGCCGCCTGAGCCCGCGGATTGGTTGATGATCATGGCCTTGGGCCCGAAGATCGCGCCCTCCGGGTCGTGCACCGGTTGACCGTCGCGTTCGACCGCGCCGCTCAGGCGCTTTTGGCCGAGCACGTTGACGACATAGTCGGCGATGAACCCGCCCTCGTTGTAGCGCTCATCCAGTATCACCGCCTGTTTGTCCAACTGCGCGTAGAAATACCGGTTGAAATTGGTGTAGCCGGCGCCCGCCGTGTTCGGCATGTAGATGTAGGCGATCTTGCCCCCCGACAGGGCATCGACCTTGCGCCGATTCGAATCGATCCAGTCGAGATTGCGCAAACCGTGTTCGGAAGCCGTGGGTACCACCGTCACGTCGCGCGCCTCGCCGCCCTCGGCGTTCTTCGCGACGCGCAGCACCGTCTGCTTGCCCGCGGTCCCGTCGAAGTAGGCGTCGACATTGTCGGTCGCGTGCAATTCGCGGCCGTTCACGGCCAGCAAGTAATCGCCCTCGACGATATCGATGCCGGGCAGCGTCAGCGGCGCCGCCAGCGACGGAGTCCAATTCTGACCGTTGTATATTTTCGCGAATCGGTAGCGATCGTGATCGACGGTGTAGTCGGCGCCAAGCAGTCCCGGCTTCGGCGCACTGTCCGCCTCCCGCGGTCCGCGCACGAACATGTGACCGATCTGAATTTCGCCCAACATTTCATCGCACAGATAGGTGAATTCGTCGCGCGACGCCAGGCCGTCGAGGTACGGCCGATACTTCGCCTCGATCTTGGCCAGATCGAGACCGTGAAGGTGGGGGTCGTAGAGAAAGTCGCGCTGCAAATGCCAGGATTCGCGGTACATCTGCCTCCATTCGGCCCGCGGATCGATCACGGCGGACATGCCGCCGTTGTTGACGGGCTTGCCCTGCGGTGCATCCGGCGTACCCGGCTTGAGGTCGGAGACCGGTACGAGAAACCAGTTGTCCCCGCGGGCGTAGAAGAGTTTTTCGCCGTCGAAGGAGACCTTGTAGGCGGTGACGCCGCTCAACATCTGTTCGGTCTGGCGCTTCTCGGTGGTAAAACGCCAGAGCGAGAACGCTCCCGGGCCTCCATCCTGGGATGGCCGGCCGACCGCCCGGCCCGCGGCGAGAAACAGCACTCCCGTCTTGCCGACGGACAGGTCGACGTAGTTGCGCGCGGGAATGGGCAGCGAGAGGATGCGATTGCCGATCCCGGCCAAATCGATCACGGTAGGTTTCGTCTCCTTCTTGTCTTCCGCCTTCTTGGACTCGTCCTTCTTGGCGTCATCCTTTTTGGACTCATCCTTTTTGGCGTCGCCTTTCTTGTCTTCGTCGTCCTTCTTTTTGTTCTCGTCATCGCTCTCCGGCGGCACGGGCGAGGCGCCGGTGCGCGCCAGTACGACGACATAGATGCTGCTGTTGGTGGCGCGGTCGAGCGAGGAGAGGTCGATCCCCGCGTCCGAGGGTCCGTTGTTCGTCGACGCGGCGAAGTACAAATACTTGCCGCCGGCATCGAAGGCAGGGTGCGCGGCGTTGCTCATCCCGTCGGTGATCTGCGTCGAGGCGTGCGTGGCCAGCGAATAGACGAAGATCGCGTGCATCTGACTCTCGAGATCGCGGGTATACGCGATCCACTGCGAGTCGGGCGACCAGGCAAGCTCTTCGGCGGCTCCGAATCCGCCCCGCAGGCCGGTGTCGATCTTGACCGGCTTGCCGCCCGCCACATCGACATACCAGAGGCGCAGGTGTTTGTCGGTATAGGCGATGCGTTTGGAATCGGGCGACCATTGCGGAGTGTAATAGAACGACGGGGCCGGGCCGAGATCGATGACTTTCGGCGGCCGCAAGCCGTCTTGATCGTGCACGAAGAGTTGGTACTCGCCCGACGCGTCGCTGAAATACGCAATGGATTTCCCGTCCGGCGACCAGGCGGGGTCGCGTTCGGCGGAACCCGGTGTCCGGGTCAAATTACGGATGTCGCCCTTCTCGGCGGGCAGCGAAAAGATCTCGCCATGGGCCTCCGCCACGATTCGCACGCCGGTCGGCGAGATGGCGACATTCTGCACTTCCCGCGCCGCCACTGATCCCAAGCGCGGCACGAGATTCGGCAGGTCGCCGCGAATGGTGACCGGTACGGCGTGTTCCTGATGCGTCGCGAAGTCGTAGAGATGCAGCGAGCCGAACTGTTCGTAAACCAGCGCGCCGGGTCCGGCGCCCAGCGTCTTGAAATCGAGCCCCTGATTCGCGATGACCTCCTGTACCTTCTTCGTGCCGGCGTCATAACTGAACAGCGACACGGGGCCGTTGCGGTCGGAGAGGAAGTAGACGGTGCCGCCGTTCCACACCGGATGCGAATCGTTGGAATTCTCGCGGGGAATCTTCTCGACATCGAAAGTTTTGAGGTTCACCAGCCAAATCGGGGTCGTTTGGCCGCCGCGATAGCGCTTCCACGCAGTCTGCCATTGTTCGAACGGGACATAGGCCAGCGTATGGCCGTCTTCGGAGAAGCTGCCTGCCGCGACGCTCGGCAGCGGCACTAGCTGCGCGGGTCCGACGCCGTCGGCGCGTACCCGATACAGCCGGGGAAAGTCCGAGTAGCTGGCGTGATAGGAAGTGAACAACACATCCTTGCCGTCGACGGTCCAGCCCGCGACGCGGCTGCCGGTGGGCTCCCAGGTCAGGCGCCGGGGTACACCACCCTCCGAGCTCATGACGTACACATCCATGAGTCCCTGAGCCCGGGTCGAGTACGCGATTTGCCTGTGATCCGGAGAATAATACGGTCCCGCCGACACGATGCCGACCGAGGTCAGCCTGCGCGCATCTCCGCCTTCCCGTGCGACGGTCCAAATATCGTTCGCGTACAAGAAAGCGATGCGATCCTCGCTGAGCGAGGGATTGCGCAGCAACAAGGGCGTGGCGCCCCATGCGGTTGCACAGAGAACAAGACCGGCGATTGCTCGCAGTGCGGCGCTGACGAATCGGTGGCGAAGCATGGGCACCTCGAGGGGATGCTAATGAAGAACTATCGTTATGGTATTGAAAGGCAGGGCCAAACTATACAGGCTGGCCACGGCCGCACAAAGAGGTTAAGTCCATCCTATGAACCGAGGAAGCGTGCGATGTGCTCGTTCAAGAATTTGCCGTCGGCCGGCGACGCTCCGGCGCCGGCCGGATGCCCCCAAAGCGAGGGTATGGGGACGAGTTCGCAATGCGGGATGAACGCCGCTTCGTAGCGGGCATCGGTCACCGGGAAGTACAGATCGGTTTGCGAGGGCATGTAGAGCACCCGCGCCTTGATGGACCGCAGCGCCGCCTCGACGTCGCCGTGGAATGGCGCCGTCTCGCCCACGTCGTGTTTCTCCCAGGTGCGCATCTGCAGGATCAGATTGTTGGCGTCAGCGCCCGGAATGAAGTTGGTTCGGAAGTGCTCGACCACCTGGTCGAAACTGCCGCCGAAGGAGGCATCGGTGCGCCACAGCTCCCGGCGCCACCATTCCTGGGAGAACAGCCACCCCGTCCAGACCATGGCGAAGGCTTGTATGCCCTTCTCGGGTTCTACGGTGTAGTCGCCGCCGCGAAAGCCCGCATCGGCGGTCAATGCGGCGATTTGACCCTCGAGCCGGACGATGCCATGGCCGTAGGTCTTGGCGGTCCCGGAGGTGGCCACGATGCGATCCATGAATTCCGGGTAGCTCACGGCCCATTGAAACGCCTGCTGAGCCCCCATGGAGAAGCCGATCACGGCCCGCACATGCCGCACGTGCAGCTGCTCGGTGAGCAGACGATGCACCGCCTCGACGTTGTCCCGGATGGTGGTGATCGGAAATCGCGGCCCATGGAAGGGTTCCGGCGTGTTGCTGGGCGAGGACGAACGGCCGTTGCCGAATAGCTCGGTCGCGATCAGAAACAGCTTCTTGGGGTCGAGAGCCTTGCCCGGTCCGATCACGAAGCCATAGCCGTGCATCTCCGCCATGTAGTGCGAGGGCAGAAGCACGGCGTTGTCACCCGCGGCGTTCAATTGCCCGTAGGTGCCGTAGACGACGTGCGCCTGCCGGAGCACCGCGCCGCTCTCCGTCTTGAAATTATCGATGACGAACTCGTGTTGCGTGGGCTCGAGTTCCGCGCCTTGCCCCGCCGCCGCAGGCGGCGCAAATGCGGCCGCCGCCATGGCGATGCAGAGCAAGGGGACCTTCGGTAGCTGGAATCGCACGTAAGTCTCGCGTCAGTCCGGCAATGTGACTCCCGAACCGCCCATCTCCTTGGGCATGTCCCTCATTTTTGGCTTGCCGTCATGGATGTGCAAAACGCTCTCCTGGTAATGCACGTGCACGCCCGGTTCGAAGGCGAGCTTGGGGATCATCGCTGCGTAAACATCCACGAGCCCCATGGTCGGATGCTCGGTGAACAAATGCCCACCGCACAGCTTGCACCACTTGCGATAGCTGATGGGCGACTTATTGTAAGTGCCGATGTTCGCGGTCCCGTGGCTAATCTTGAGAGCCTGCGGTTTCCACAAGGTGAAAGCGTTCACCGGACCGGCGGACCAATGGCGGCAGGATCCACAGTGACAGTACCCCATCGCGACCGGCTCACCCGACACCTCGAATCGCACCTCGCCGCAAAAGCAGCTGCCTTTGTAGAGTCTTTCGCTCATCGTACGGCTCCCGACTGGAATCCAATGCCGAAGAGTGCCACAGTTGCGCGAACTATGGGTAAGCAGGGCGGATCGAAATTCCAGCGCGTTTGGCGTGCAGCCGCGGGGCTTGCCGTTGCGGCCTGCTTCGCCTGCCCCGCGGCGAACGGTGCAGCAACCAAGACATCGACCGAGGAGTTCACGATTCCCGCGGTCGATCCCGGTATCAACCTCTATGTGCGCAACAAGCATCCGCGGGGGGTGAGGCAATTTGCCCCCGACAAAATCCTGCTCTTCGTGCACGGCGCAACATATCCAGCCGAGGTCGCATTCGACCTGAAGCTGAACGGCTTGTCCTGGATGGACTACATCGCCGAGCACGGCTACGACGTGTACTTGGTGGACTTGCGCGGCTACGGCCGGTCCACCCGTCCCGCGCAGATGAGCCAGCCGGCCGGGGACAACGCACCGTTCGAGCGCACCGAAACTGCGGTCAAGGACGTGGGCGCGGCGGTGGACTTCATCTTGAAGCGCCGCGGCGTCCCGCGGATCGACCTCCTGGGTTGGTCTTGGGGCACGGAAATCATGGGTTGGTACACCGCGCAGAACAATGACAAGGTCAATCGTCTGGTGCTCTACGCGCCGATCTGGATCCTGAAGTCCCCGCCAAACCTCAACCCGGCAGGCGGGAAATTAGGCGCCTACCGCAGCATCACCCGGGAAGCGGCAAAGAAGCGCTGGTTGAAGGGCGTGCCGGAAGACAAGGTGGCGGAACTGATTCCAGCGGGTTGGTTCGAGGCCTGGGCGGACGCCACGTTTGCCAGCGATCCGGAGGGCGCGAAGCAAACGCCGCCGGTCGTGCGCGCTCCCAACGGCGTGGTACAGGACATCGAGGAGTTCTGGGCCGCCGGCAAGGCGCAGTACGATCCGGCCGACATTCGTGTACCCACCTTCTTGGCGCATGCCGACTGGGACGCGGACACGCCGAGCGACATGCTGCACGCCTACTTCGCCAAGCTGACCCATGCGCCCTATAAGCGCTATGTGGAAATCGGCGAAGGCACTCACAACGTCATGTTGGAGAAGAACCGCATGCAGCTCTTCCAAGAGGTGCAGCAATTTCTCGACGGGAGTCTGAAATCCGGCGAGTGATACGGTAACCTCAATTGCAGCGACCGACGGTATTCTTTTCGGGAAGGAACCACCATGAACGACACCTCGAACACCGGCCGCATGCGCCGCTACCTCCTCATCGGCATCGGCGCAATCGCTGCCGTCGTTCTCATCGGCTGGGTATGGATGGTGGCGCTCGCGCCCAGCCCCACGGATTTCGCGGGCGGGACCCGCGTGGCGCTGACCGGATATCACGGAGCGGACCCCACGGGTACCCCGCCCGAGCTCAAGAGCGCGAGCCTCATCGCACGCGGCGAGTATCTGGCGCGCGCCGCGGATTGCGCCGCCTGCCACACCGCGGATGGCGGCGCCCCCTATGCGGGCGGACGCGCCTTCGTGCTGCCGTTCGGCACGCTGTACTCGACCAACATCACCCCGGACAAGGAAACGGGTATCGGCGATTACAGCGACGCGGATTTCCTCAACGCCGTACACAAGGGCATCGCCCCCGGCAATGAGAAACTCTATCCGGCGATGCCCTTCGCCAGCTATACCTACATGACCGATGCCGATGCGGGCGCCATCAAGGCCTACCTCTTCAGTCTCAAGCCCGTGCGTGCCCCGGACCGGGAGAACAAGCTGAGTTTTCCGTTCAATCAGCGTTGGCTCATGGGCCTGTGGGCCGTGGTGTTCAACCCGGACCAGCGATTCGAGCCGCGCACCGGTCGCGACCCGCAGTGGAATCGCGGCGCCTACCTGGTCGAAGCCATGGCTCACTGCGGCGAGTGCCACACCCCCCGCAATCTCCTGCAGGCGCTCAACCAGAGGAGAAAATTCTCGGGCGCAGTGCAGGCCGGCTGGCGTGCCTACAACATCACATCGGATCCCAAGTCAGGCATCGGCGCCTGGAGCGAGGCCGACCTTGCCCACTATCTGTCGATGGGCCATGCCGACCGCCGCGGCACGGCGACGGGGCCCATGGGCGAGGCCGTCGATGAAAGCCTTGCGTTTCTGACACAGAGCGACATCTCGGCGATGGTGACCTACCTGCGGTCGGTGTCCGCGATCGCGACTCCCGACCTGCCGGAGCCCAAAGCCGCTCCTGCGCCCGCCTTGCACTCGGAAGGAGTGGCCGCCCAAGTCGATGCGCGCGGCAAGTCCGTGTATGCCGGAGCCTGCGCGGCCTGCCATGATTGGAGCGGGGTCAGTCCTGTTCTCCCGTACGCGACGCTCACGGGCGCGCGTTCGGTGAACGACCCCACCGCGGTCAATGTGGTGCAGATCATCCTGACCGGCGCGCACCGGCAAGCGACCAATGCCGGGACCAGCATGCCGGCGTTCGGCGGCGCCTACTCCGACGAGGAGATAGCAAGCCTTGCCAATTACGTGACTGCCCGATTCGGCGCGAAACCGTCGGCGCTGACCGCAGACAACATCGCGGCGCTGCGCGCGGAGGATTAGCCGAGAAAGGAGAGGTGCTCAACCGAATTGAAATCCGGAGATTCGCTTGCCGCCGATCGACTCGCCGAAGCTGCGAACTCCACGGTCGCCGGCCGCCGCACCGGCCGCAACCATCAGGGGAATCAAATGCTCTTCGCGCGGATGCGAGGCCGCACCGCCCGGCGCGTCGCGCCATTTGGTCAACGATTCTTCCCGAGTCGCGGGATCTTGCACGGCATCTCCCAGCCAGGCATCGAAGGCGGCAGCCGCGTCGGCGCCGCGACCCGAGAACATATCGGCCAAATTGTGATAGCTCATGCCGCTGCCGACGATCAAAATCCCCTGATCCCGCAACGGCGCCAAGGCTCGCCCCAAGTTAAGATGCAGGGCTGGATCGAGACTGGCCTGCAGCGACAGCTGCAGAATGGGCACGTCTGCATCGGGGTAGATGAGCAGAAAGGGCACGAAGACGCCGTGGTCGAGACCGCGCCTGGATTCTACATCGCTCTGGAAGCCGGCATCCCCCAATAGCTTGCGCACCCGTTCGGCCAATTCGGGAGCACCCGCCGTCGGATATTTCAGCCGATAGGTGTGTTCCGGGAATCCATAATAGTCGAACAGCAGCCCAGGCTTCGCCGCAATATTGAACGTGGGCAGGGGATTTTCCCAATGCCCCGAAATCACCAGCACCGCCCTAGGCCTCACGCCGAGCGAGCCGTCGATGCCTCGCAGGTAGGCAGCCAGTCCATTCCACATGTGCGGATAGGCCGCCGGCGGATCGATGAAAAAGCACGGGCCGCCGCCGTGCGGAATGAACAGTGTCGGCAGTCGTTTAATGGAGTTCACTTCACTGGTCCGGCCGTCTTGAGACTAGCCGGGCCACTTGTGAACGTCAATCAAGCACCGGCGGGCGGTGCCCCGGGCCGGCTGCTAGGCTTTGGCGCTGATGCTGGATCCTGCGAGGCTCGGCGACTGCGAACCGTCCGTCTGCGCCTTGTGCGACAAATTGTTCAAGTAATTCTGCAGCAGTGTGCTTGGCTGCGCAGCCGTGGACGAGCCGGCGGCCGACGCGGTTTTGGCTGCTGCCGCGCAGGCGGCGGTGCTTGCGCTCGCGGTGGCAGCGCTCGCGGTGCTGGCGCTCGCAGTGCCGGCG
>JBARBX010000443.1:0-3453 GCA_049793535.1 Steroidobacteraceae bacterium
CCTGACAAGTGCGCGCAGCGCCTGACAAGTGCGCGCAGCGCCTGACAAGTGCGCGTAGCGCCTGACAAGTGCGCGTAGCGCCTGACAAGTGCGCGCAGCGCATGATAAGTGCGCCTAGCGCCTGACAACACCTAGAAATTGCGGCTTTCGGCCAGTTTCTCGACTTTCTCGAAGACCAGCGCGGGTTGATCGCCGATACGGGAATATTCGTGCTTGCGCGACATGTCCTCGAGGACCCGGTCGCGCTCCGGGGCGGTAAAGAACCAGTGCGTCTTCTGCCAATCGACGCCGAGCAGCTTTGCGAACGGGTCGCCCGCTTTCAAACGCACGCGGATGCCGTAAGGACGCGGCAGCACGGGCAGTGTGCGCACCAGATTCTGAGCATTTGCGATTCCCATGGTCCTCGAAAGATAGCCGAATCGTGGGTAGGCTGCTAGCTGATCGGTGGCGGATTCGCATGCTAGACTCCGCCGCCTTCGCCAGCGAGCATGACATGGCTTTAGCGCGTAGCGCTTGAAAAGGAATTGATGGCATCGTCCTCGTCCTATACGGCCTCCGACATCGAGGTATTGAGCGGCTTGGACCCGGTTCGCCGCCGGCCGGGCATGTATACCGACACGACCCGGCCGAATCACCTCGCCCACGAGGTGATCGACAACAGCGTCGATGAGGCCATCAACGGCCATTGCGACGCGATCAATGTGACGCTCTACAAGGACGGCTCAGCCCAAGTCGAGGACAACGGCCGCGGCATGCCGGTCGACATCCACCCGAAGGAGAAGATCAGCGGCGTCGAGCTCATTCTCACGCGCCTGCACGCCGGCGGCAAATTCAACGACAAGAGCTATCAACATTCCGGCGGCTTGCACGGCGTCGGCGTGTCGGTGGTCAATGCCTTGTCCAAGAACCTCGAAGTGTGGGTGCGGCGCGGCGGCAAGGAATACAACCAGAGCTACGCCGGCGGCAAGCCTAAATCGAAACTCGAGGTCGTCGGGGACGTGGCGAAGTCGCGGACCGGCACCACCATCCGCTTTTGGCCGGAACCGAAATACTTCGATTCCGACAAGTTTGCCGTCCCGAAGCTCAAACAGGTGCTGCGCGCCAAGGCGGTGCTGTGCCCCAATCTGCGCGTGACGCTCAACAACGAGCTCACCGGTGAGAAGGATGAGTGGTTCTACACCGGCGGCCTGCACCAATACCTTGCCGAGGAGCTCGGCAAGGGCGAGTGGCTGCCGGCGGAGACCTTCTACGGCAAGCGCGACATCGAGGGCGGCGGCCTGGAGTGGGCGTTCGCCTGGGTGTTGGAGTCCGAGCATCCGGTCACCGAAAGCTACGTCAACCTGATTCCCACCACCGAGGGCGGCACGCACGTGAACGGTCTGCGCACCGGCGCCTCCGATGCCGTACGCGAGTTCTGCGAGTTCCGCAATCTGGTGCCGCGCGGCTTGAAACTGACTCCGGAGGATGTGTGGGACGGCGTGAGCTTTGTGCTGTCCATGAAGATGCACGAGCCGCAGTTCGCCGGTCAAACGAAGGAAAAGCTGTCCTCGCGCGAGTCCGCCGGCATCGTGCAGGGTGTGATCAAGGACGCGTTCGCATTGTGGCTCAATCAGCATCCCGATCAGGGCGAAAAAATCGCGATGCTGGCCATCGCCAACGCGCAGCAGCGCTTCAAGGACAGCCAAAAGGTCGCGCGCAAACGCGTGGTGGCCGGTCCCGCGCTGCCCGGCAAGCTCGCCGATTGCGTGAGTCAAGACCCGGCGCGCGGCGAGCTGTTTCTGGTGGAGGGCGATTCGGCCGGAGGCTCCGCCAAGCAGGCGCGCGACCGCGTCACCCAAGCCATCATGCCGCTGCGCGGCAAGATCTTGAACACCTGGGAGTCGGATGCCGGCGAGGTGCTGCAGTCCCAGGAGGTGCACAACATCAGCATCGCCATCGGCGTGGATCCCGCTTCCACGGATTTATCGGGCCTGCGCTACCACAAGATCTGCATTCTGGCGGATGCCGACAGCGACGGGCAGCACATCGCCACGCTGCTGTGCGCATTGTTCCTGCGCCATTACCGGCCGCTGGTGACGGAAGGGCATGTGTACGTCTGCATGCCGCCGCTGTTTCGCATCGACGCGGGCAAGGAGGTGGTGTATGCCCTCGACGAAGCCGAGCGCGAGAAGGCGCTCAAGCGCATTGCCGAGGCGAACTCGCGCACCAAGGCGGTGGTGACCCGCTTCAAGGGCCTGGGTGAGATGAGCGCGACGCAATTGCGTGAAACCACCATGGCGCCGCAAACGCGCCGCCTGGTGCAGCTCACCATCGACGCAAAAGACAGTCCGGACCAGTTGTTCGACATGCTGCTCGCCAAGAAGCGCGCGGCCGATCGGCGCGAGTGGCTGGAGAGCAAGGGCAACCTCGCGCATTTGTAGCAATTCACCATGAAAGACCAGGAACTGAATTTTGAGGGCGTCGAGCGGAGGCCCATCAAGGCCTTTGCAGAGAGCGCCTACCTCGACTACTCGATGTACGTCATCCTGGACCGTGCGCTGCCTACTTTAAGCGACGGCTTAAAGCCGGTGCAGCGGCGCATCGTCTACGCCATGAGCGAGCTTGGCCTCGCGGCCGGCTCGAAGCACAAGAAATCGGCGCGCACCGTCGGCGACGTGATCGGCAAGTTCCACCCGCACGGCGATTCGGCCTGCTATGAGGCCATGGTGCACATGGCGCAGGATTTCTCCTATCGCTATCCCATCGTCGACGGTCAGGGCAACTGGGGGTCGACGGACGATCCGAAGTCCTTCGCCGCCATGCGCTACACCGAATCGCGCCTGACGCGCTATGCGGAGCTGCTGCTGCAGGAGCTGGGCTCGGGCACCGTCGAATGGTCGCCCAACTTCGACGGCACACTGGATGAGCCCACCATGCTGCCGGCGCGCGTGCCCAATTTATTGCTCAACGGCGGGTCCGGGATCGCGGTGGGCATGGCCACCGACATTCCGCCGCACAACCTGCGCGAAGTGGTGAATGCCTGTGTGGCGCTGCTCGATGATCCGGATCTAACCACCCGCAAATTGATGGCGCACGTCAAAGGGCCGGACCTGCCCACCGGCGGGGAGATTGTCTCGCCGCGCGCCGATCTGGCGCAGATGTACGACACCGGCACCGGCAGCTTCCGCGCGCGCGCCACCTACGAGATCGAGGATGGAGAGATCGTCATCGATGCGCTGCCCTTCCAGGTGTCGGGCGCCAAGGTTCAGGAGCAGATTGCGGCGCAAATCCAGCAGAAGAAACTGCCGATGGTGGAGGACATCCGCGACGAATCGGATCATGAGAATCCGACGCGGCTGGTGATCGTGCCGAAGTCCAACCGCGTCGACACGACCGCGCTGATGGTGCATCTGTTTGCCACCACGGATCTGGAGCGCAACTACCGCGTCAACTTGAATGTCATCGCGCTGGACG
>JBARBX010000444.1:0-5634 GCA_049793535.1 Steroidobacteraceae bacterium
GCCGACTCCAACGTCACCGCATTCATCGCGGGCCTGGTGCTGTGGTTGTTCGGCGCCGGCGCCGTGCGCGGTTTCGCCGTGGTGCTGATGCTCGGAATCGCGACCTCGATGTTCACGGCCGTGATGGGCAGCCGTGCGGTGGTCCAGGTCATTTACGGCGGAAAACGCAAAGTCGACCACTTGTCGATTTGAGAACGAGGGCAGGGGCCCCAAGGCTGCTACATGGAATTTTTTCACAAAGTAACGCGCTTCCCGTTCATGCACACCCGCAAGGTGTGGTACGGGCTGTCGGCGCTGTTGATCGTCGCGTCGATCGGTCTGGTTGTGTTCCGCGGTTTGAATCTGGGAGTGGATTTCACCGGCGGCGTGGTCGTCGATACGAACTTTCCGCAGGCGCCGAACATCGATGCGCTGCGCACCGCGCTGGCCAAGGCCGGAGTGGAGAACACCCAGGTGCAGGCGTTCGGCAGTTCGCGCGACATCCGGGTTCGCCTGCCGCCCGACCCGAATGCCAAGGGCGATCAGATAGGCGAGCATATTCTGCAGGTGTTCCGCACGGTGGCGCCGGGAGCCACGTTGCAGAGTACGGAAGTGGTGGGTCCGCAAGTGGGACAGGAACTCTTCGTGAAGGGCGGCTGGGCGCTGTTTGCGACGCTGGTGTTGATCCTGATCTACGTGTTGTTCCGATTCACGCTGAAACTCGCCTGCGGCGCGATCCTGGCGGTGCTGCACGATCCGATCTGCGTGGTGGGATTCTTCGCCTTGAGCCAGATGACCTTCGATTTGACGGCGATCGCCGCCATCCTCGCGGTGATCGGCTACTCGCTGAACGATACCGTGATCGTCTTCGACCGCATCCGCGAGCGCGCGCGCACGGCGCGCAAGCTCAGCGTCGCCCAAGTCATCGACGAATCGATCAACCAAACGCTGTCGCGCACCATCATGACCAAGTTGGTGACCCTGCTGGTGGTCCTGGCGCTGCTGTTCTTCGGCGGCGAAACGCTGCACGCCTTTTCCGCCGCGCTGGTGATCGGCATTCTCGCCGGCACTTATTCATCGATCTACATATCCGCGGCGCTGGCGCTCGACTTCGGGCTGCAGACCGACGATTTGCTGGAGCGCAAGCTCAGCAAGCCCGAAGAGGTCGACGGTCTGCCTTAGCGGGGCCGCCGCGCGCCGATCGCGCGGCGTTGCCGACGCTAGGGCTGTTCGGCGAGTTGGCTGTGGCTGCGTGAATACAAAAAGTAGAGCGCCAATCCGCACCCGGACCAGATAAAGAATGCTTCCCAGGTGATCGCCGGCAGCCCGGCCATGAGGAAGGCGCAGAAGCCCATGCCCAGCAGGGGCACCAGCGGCACGAGCGGCGTGCGGAACGGGCGCTTGAGTTCGGGACGCGTCTTGCGCAGCACGATGACGCTGGCGCACACCATGAAAAATGCCGCAAGCGTGCCGAGATTGACCAATTGCGCCACTTTGGCGATCGGCGAGAGGCCCGCGATGAGCGCGATGGCCACACCGGAACCCATGATCAATCGCACCGGCGTCTGCGTTTTCGGATTGACGAGGGCCATCGGCTTCGGCAGCAACCCGTCGCGGGACATCGCCAGCACGACCCGGGTCAGGCCGAAGTAGAGCACCAGCATGACGGTGGTGATGCCGGCGAGGGCGCCGATGGAGATCAGGGCCTCGGCCCAGCCGATGCCGAGCTGCTTGAGCGCATCGGCGATGGGCGCCATGATGTCGATGCGGTCGTAGTGCACGACTCCGGTGAGAATGCCGGACACAACGATGTACAGGATGGTGCAGATCACCAGCGAGGCGATGATGCCGATCGGCAGGTTGCGCTGCGGGTTGACGGTTTCCTCCGCCGCGGTGGACACCGCATCGAAGCCGATGTAGGCGAAGAAGATCAGCGAGGCGCCGGTGAGCACGCCGCTGTAGCCGAAGTGCGACTGGCCGGCGGCGTCGATGACCTTGGGCGGAATGAAGGGATGCCAGTTGGCGGGATTGACGTGCGGCGCTGCGACGACGATGAAGATCAAGACGGCGGCGAGTTTGACGAACACCATGACGGTGTTGAATCGCGCCGATTCGCGCACGCCGATCGACAGCAGCACCGACAACAGCAGCACGATGACCATGGCCGGCACATTGGCGATGCCGCCGTCGAGCGGCGCGTTGGTCAGCGCATGCGGCAGATGCAACCCCAGCAATTCCAGGATCTTGCCGAAGTACCCGGACCAGCCGATGGCCACCGTCGAAGTGGCGATGGCATATTCCAGGATCAGGTCCCAGCCGATGATCCAGGCGATGAGTTCGCCGATGCCGGAATAAGCATAGCCGTAGGCGCTGCCGGCACCGCCGATGGCCCCCGCAAGCTCGGCATAGGACAGCGCCGCGAAGGCGCAGGCGATGCCGGATAGAACGAACGAAAGCACGATCGCAGGGCCGGCATGCTGCGCCGAGACCACACCGGTGAGCACGAATATGCCCGTACCGATGATGCAGCCGATGCCCAGCATGGTCAGGTCGAAGGCGCCGAGGCAGCGTTTCAGGCCGGTATTGGCGTTGACGTCGATGGGTTTGGTGCGGAACAGGCTCATGCGCTCTCCCTCGGTATTCTTGTCGCCGGAGTATGCCTGGTGCCCAGGCGCCGTGCGAGCCTAGGTGCGCAATGCCGCCGGGGTCAGGGGGCCCAGCGCGTCGAGCAATGCCTGATACACCTTGGGGTTGCCGGCAATGACATTGGGGCCGAGGGCATATTCCGAACCGGTCGGGGTACCGACACGGCCGCCGGCTTCTTGGATCAGCAAGGTCCCGGCCGCCGTATCCCAGGGCGACAGGCCGAATTCCCAAAAGCCGTCGATGCGTCCGGCCGCCACGTAGGCCAAATCCAGCGCGGCCGCACCGGGCCGGCGCACGCCGGCGGCGGTGGACATGACCACCTTGAGCATGGCGAGATAGGCATCCACATGGTCGCCGGCGCGAAACGGAAATCCCGTGCCGATCAATGAGCCCTCCAAGGTGCGCTGCGTGCTCACGCGGATTTTCTTGCCCTCGAGCTGGGCGCCGTCGCCGCGCGAGGCGGTGAAGAACTCTTGACGCATCGGATCGTAGACGACGGCATGCTGCAGGCGGCCCTTGTGCTCGAGCGCGATCGAGACCGCGAACGTCGGGAACCCGTGCAGGAAGTTGGTGGTGCCGTCGAGCGGGTCGATGATCCAAACGAACTCGCTCTCGCCGCTGCGGCCGCCTTCCTCGGCGAGGAAGGCGTGCTGCGGGTGGCTGCGGCGAATGGTGGCGATGATGTCGGCTTCGGCCTTGCGGTCGATATCGGTGACGAAGTCGTTGCGGCCCTTGCTGTCGATCTTCAGGGAATCGAGGCGAGAGAGGCTGCGCACGATTAAATCACCGGCGCGCCGGGCGGCACGCATGCCGATATTGAGCAGTGGTTGCATAGGCTGGCGGTAGAATAACAGATCAAATGACCAGCCTCGTTCGCATCGTCCTCATCGATCCCAGCCATCCGGGCAATATCGGCTCGGTCGCGCGCGCCATGAAGAACATGGCGCTGACCGACCTGGTGCTGGTGCGGCCGCGCTCGTTTCCGCATGCCGAGGCCAATGCGCTGGCGGCGGGGGCGGACGACATTCTGGCGAGCGCCCGCGTCGTCGCGACAGTCGCCGAAGCGATCGCCGAGTGCGGATTCATCGCGGGCACGACCTCGCGGCCGCGCTCGTACTACTGGGAATTCACGACGCCGCGCGACGTCGCTGCACGCATCGTTGCCGTCGGCGGCACCGATCGCGCCGCGCTGTTGTTCGGCTCGGAACGCTACGGCCTCGCCACCGAGGACTTGAACCACTGCAACGTGCTGGTGCGTATTCCGGCCAACCCGGCATATTGCTCGCTGAATCTCGCCATGTCGGTGCAGCTTTTGGCGTACGAGCTCTACATGGCGCGCGAGCAGCCGCAGTCGCATACGCAATTCGAATTGCCGCTGGCGGCGTCCGGCGACCTCGAGCATTTTTACGCCCATCTCGAGCAGGTCCTCGGCGAAATCGATTTCGACGACCGCACCGGCCATCTCATGGAGCGTTTGCGCCGTCTGTTCAATCGGGCGCAGCTCGACCGCAACGAACTCAACATCATGCGCGGCATACTGAGCGCGGTGCAGGGCCGGCGGGGCCAATCCGCGCGATGAACCGGCCCGTGTACCTGGACTACGCGGCGACCACCCCGGTCGATCCGCGGGTGGCCGCGGCGATGGCGAAATGCCTGACCGAGGAGGGGGAATTCGGCAATCCAGCCTCGGCGAGCCATTCCTTTGGCGATGCCGCGCGGGTCTTGGTCGAGACCGCGCGCGCGCAGGTTGCGGCCAGCGTCGGCGCCGTGCCCGAGGAGGTCATCTGGACATCGGGCGCCACCGAGGCGAACAATTTGGCGATTTTCGGCGTCGCCGAGCACTACCGCGAGAGCGGCCGGCACATCGTGACGGCCCGCACCGAGCACAAAGCGGTGCTCGATCCCTGCCGCGAACTCGAGCGGCGCGGCTGGCGCGTCACTTACCTGGCGCCGGACGGCGGCGGGCTGATTCATCCCGGCCGCCTCGCCGCGGCATTGCAAGCGGACACCACGCTGGTGTCCCTCATGCACGTCAACAACGAGACCGGCGTGGTCCAGGACATCCGGAGCGTCGCGGCTATCTGCGCCGAGCATGGCGGGGCGTGGCTGCATGTGGATGCGGCTCAGAGCGCCGGCAAGCGCGATCTTGATTTCGCGCATCTTGGCGCGGACCTCATGTCTTTGTCGGCGCACAAGGCGTACGGCCCGAAGGGCGTCGGCGCGTTGTTGGTGTCGCGCCGCGCCGGGGGGCGAGAGGCCCCGGTGCAACTCCGGGCGTTGCACTTCGGCGGTGGTCAGGAGCGGGCCTTGCGGGCAGGCACCGTGGCCACCCATCAAGTGGTGGGCATGGGCCTGGCATTCGAGCTTGCGCGTGCGGCGCTCGAATCGGAAGGCGAACGCCTGGGGGTATTGCGGGAGCGGCTGTGGCGGGGGTTGGTGCCGCTCGGCGGCGTCGTGCGCAATGGAGATGCGGAGCACTCGGTACCGCACTTGCTCAATGTGTCGTTCGAGGGGGTGGAGGGCGAAAGTCTGCTCGCGGCGGTGCGTGGGCGTCTGGCGGTGTCCGCCGGATCCGCCTGTACCTCGGCGCTGCAGGAACCCTCCTACGTGCTGCGCGCCTTGGGCCGCGGCGACGTATTGAGCGAGAGCAGCTTGCGATTCGGCCTGGGCCGCTTTACATGCGAGTCGGACATCGACGCCGCCATCGCCGTGGTCACACAGGCTGTGTCGCGTCTGCGCCGGTTGAGCGGGCATGAACTATAACGAGGTCACGCTGCGCTACTTCGAGGCCGCCCCGGGCGCGGGCGTGTTCGGTGGTCCCGGCACCTTGCGCGGCGCCGCCGGCAGCCGCGCGCACGGCACTTGGGTGCAATTCGACATCCAGCTCGACTTAAGGGTCATTCGGGCGGCGCGCTTCCTGGCCTTCGGCTGCCCCCATACCATCGCGGTGGCTGCCTGGGTTGTCGAGCACGCGGCAGGGCAGGAGCTCCGCCCGGCCCTGCCCGAGAC
>JBARBX010000445.1:0-6253 GCA_049793535.1 Steroidobacteraceae bacterium
CCGTGTTCGGGACCGGGATCCGCTATTTGCTGCAACTCGTGGCAAGAGGTCCTGAACCGATCGACGGGCATTTGCCTGAACCGGATCCGGAAACCGGCCGGCCAGCCCGCCCGCTATCCGCGGTCCGCGCTCCCCTCGATCCAGTGATCATTCCGGAAAGCGAGAGGAGATAGCGGCGATGGGAATCGATCTTCCGCTCATCTGGGCCCTGATCATTGCCTTCGGCCTGATGATGTATGTCTTCATGGATGGTTTCGATCTGGGCATCGGCATTCTGTTCCCCTTTATCCGCGATCGCGTCGACCGCGATACGATGGTGAATACGGTCGCGCCAGTCTGGGACGGCAACGAGACCTGGCTGGTGCTCGGCGGGGCGGCGCTGATGGGCGCCTTCCCGCTGGCCTATTCGGTCCTGTTGAGCGCTCTCTATCTCCCGTTATTCTTCATGCTGGTGGGATTGATTCTGCGCGGCGTCGCCTTTGAATTCCGCTTCAAGGCGCACGAAGCACACCGCGCGCTGTGGGACGTTGCCTTTGCCTCAGGCTCCTACCTCGCGGCATTTTCCCAAGGTGTTGCGATCGGCGCCTTTATCAACGGCTTCAATATGTCGGGCACGACCTACACTGGCGGCAGCTTCGATTGGCTCACACCATTCAGTCTCTTCACGGGCGTCGGCCTCATCTTGGCCTATGCGCTGCTCGGCGGCACCTGGTTGATCATGAAGACCGAGGGGACGCTGCAGCATCGTTTCAAATCGATGACGCAGCCCATCACATTGGCCGTCCTGGCCGCGATTGTCGTCGTGAGCCTATGGACACCCGCCGCGCATCCGGATGTTGCGGCTCGCTGGTTCTCATTCCCCAACATCATCCTGTTTTCGCCGGTGCCGGTGCTCGTCGTGGTCACCACCATTGCCATTCAACGCGTCATCAAAAACGAAACCCACGCGGCGCCGTTTGGCCTCGCGCTATTCCTCTTGTTCCTGGGTTATACCGGCCTTGCCATCAGTCTGTGGCCGAACATCATTCCGCCGTCGATCTCGATCAACGAGGCCGCCGCGCCGCCGCAGAGCATGGGCTTCACCCTGGTCGGCGCGCTCTTCGTCATTCCCTTCATTCTCGGCTACACCGCGATGTCCTATTACGTCTTTCGCGGGAAGGTTAGGGCCGGCGAAGGCTACCACTGATGCCTGCGCCAACGACATTGCAAATCCACCTTCGCAGGGTCGGCTGGCTGATCCTCATCTGGGCCTTGAGCGTTTTGACCCTCGCCGTCGTCGCGAGCCTGTTTCGGGGATTGATGACGCTCGCGGGCCTGACCGTATAATCATACGAAGCGGTGCTGACTCGAAGACGACGGGCGGCTGAACGAGTAGCGAAACCAAGGGATGGTCTTCCCAATCCCTATGGTTGCCGGAGCAACACCTCCGTGTAATTGGGCCGTAAGCAGACGCAGCCTAGCTTAACTCCATGCAGTCTGAAGCCGCGGTATCAGGAACAACGCCTCGAGAGCAACTGCGCTCCGGGCACGTGCCCGAACGACTTCGACTAAGAGAAGGACATAACAAGTCGCAAACGATGGTGTGAGGAGACAAAGATGTCCAACAACTTCCAGCTCCATGATTTCGGCCGCTGTACAGTCTGCGGCGGGAGGTTTGGTCTCGTCCGATATTACTCGTGGCAAACCGCCATTTGTTCGAAAAGATGCGCCGGACGCCTCATGGCCCGCCGCGATAGCGATCGCAGATGGCTGATGCATGCTACGCCGGTGATCCCGCCGCGTGACCTCGTCCACAGGCCAACTGACGGCCTTGGAACATACCAAGGTATGTCCTCATTCAACCTATGACGTAGTTGAACGAACTTCTGGTGCATTGAGAAATATGGATACGAGGTTCAGATTTCAGCTTGTCAATGTAGCCCGGTCGATACGTTTTGCACTTGAAGTCATTACGTATTCAGCGACGTTACGTGCGTAAAAACTGAATTCCCGAGTCGGTTTCCTCCTCCCCCCGATCGACTTGGGCGCGGCCGGCCATCAGCGATTGATGGTCGGCCGCCTGCAACCAGTTGCGGGTGAAATGCCGTCCGGACCAAAAAAAGCAATCGGCGAGGTCTATCGGCGACGGGATGATCGATCGCACCACTGCGGAGCTCCCGGACGAGTCGGCGGCGCAGTCATATTCTGAGCAAAAACGAATCTGCAAATGTCCAAACAGCAAGCCGTCACCGAGCGGGTCCCACTCTCGTCGTCCGCCGTCATGAGCCGGCTCGCCCTGATCGGCGCGGTCTTATTCGCTGCTGCGCTCGCGTTCGCCTACGCTGGCGGCTGGCTCACGCCGCGGCGTCTTACCCCAGCACGGATGGTCGAGGCCCTCAGCGAGCGCGGTGGAAATCCACTTGGCCATCGGCGTAACCACTCCAAGGGAGTGTGCTTTACCGGCGTCTTCAACGCGAATGGGGAAGCTTCCCGTTTTTCGACCGCGCCGATGCTCGCCGCGGGCCACTACGCCGTTGTTGGCCGTTTCGCCATCGCCGTCGGTGATCCGAACGCTCTCGATTTGACCGGCCGTGTCAAAAGCATGGCTATTCGTATCCTCGCACGCGACGGCCAGGAGTGGCGCAGCGGGATGAACAATTCGCCGGTATTCGTCGTTTCCAATCCACGTGACTTCTACGAATTGACGTTGGCCCAGGACGTCGATCTGGCAACCGGAAAACCTGATCCTGCGGCCATCAAGCGCTTCTTCGCAACCCATCCTCAATCGGCATCATTTGCCAAATGGGCCCAGACTGCGGACTGGACAGCCAGCTGGGCTGATCAGGACTATAACAGCCTCAATGCCTTCCGCTTCGTAGATGCCGCCGGCAATAGCCGACTCGTGCGCTGGTCGATGAAAGCCACCATCCAGCCGACATCCGTTCCGCACGCTGCCCTGGCGGATATGGGGCCAAACTTTCTCGAGCGGGATCTCAACAGTCGTCTCGCGCAGGGCCTTCTGACATGGCACCTCATAGTGACCTTCGCGGCGCCAGAAGATCCTTCGAACGATGCAACGAAAGCCTGGCCATCGGGCCGGCAGGAGGTCGATGCGGGAACGCTCGTCGTGGAAAAGGCGGAAGCAGAGGCCGATGGGCCTTGTCGCGACCTCAACTACGATCCGACGATTCTCCCGGCGGGCATCGCAGTTTCCGATGATCCGCTTCTTCCCGCGCGGTCGGCGGCTTATGCCAGGTCATTCGATCTCCGAACGGCGGAATCCGCGGACTATCCACGTGTTGCGCCACACGCGGGAGATCGCCGATGACGGTCAACAGAGATTCGTTTTCGCCTCTGCAGCGGGCACTGCATTGGCTGATGGCGGTCATGGTGCTCGCCATGCTTTTCATCGGCGTAACAATGGTCTCCACGGTCAAGCCGCGCTTTCTTACCTTGATCGCAATCCACAAGCTGCTTGGCATAGCAATTCTTGTGCTGGCGTTTTTGCGTCTCTATTTTCGTTGGAAGCGAGGCGCTCCGCCGTTGTCGAACGATCTATCGTCAATACAGGCTGTCGCCGCCAAACTCTCGCACGCGGTACTTTATGCGCTGCTGATCGCGATGCCGCTGATCGGCTGGGGTATGCTATCCGCGGGCGGCTATCCGACCGTGCTCTTTGGCTCTTTCCATCTACCGAGAATCCTCCCCCACGACGATCAGCTATACGCGGCTTTGCGAACCGCCCATACCCTGCTCGCATATATTTTCTTTGCGACCATCCTGCTACACATCGCCGCCGCATTGTTTCACGCCTTGATCCGCCGGGACGGGGTATTTCAAGCGATGACGCATTCGAGGCCGAGAGACCCGCTACACTTGCAGCAATGCAGCGGCGCAAATAGTGATTAGGAGCCCCAAATGATCGTTGCTTTTCTCGCGCTGATCGCCTGTCAATTGGCCGGCGAACTCGTGCGCGAGACGCTCAACCTCGCCGTACCCGGCCCGATTATCGGAATGTTTTTCCTGACCGGAGGTCTGGTGCTGAGGAAGGGCAAGCTCGATTCTCCGACCATGGATAAGGCTATCGACCAGACGGCGGAGACCTTGATCCGTCACATGGGCCTTCTGTTCGTTCCTGCTGGTGTCGGCGTCATTGCGGAAGCGGGACTGCTACGGCAGGAATGGCTGCCGATTTTCGCTGGCCTGATCGGATCGACGGTTCTCAGCCTGTCCGTAACCGGTCTCATCATGCATTGGACGACGCGGCCCCCGCCGCGAGAGCAGATCAGCAGCATCCCTTTTGACCGCGAACGCCGAGTCCGGGCGTCAGGGAATACACCATGAATAACCCCATTGAGCATCTGTGGACCCCACTCGCTACAACGCCGCTGTTTTGGCTCTTTGTCACGCTTTCGGCCTACGTCGTCGGTTGCATGTTTCAGAAGGCCTGCGGCGGATCCCCCTTCGCCAGTCCGGTGCTGGTCGCGATTTTTCTTGTCGCGGTCGTCGTGCTTGTGACCGGTACAAGCTACGAGACGTTTTTCGCCGGAGCCCAATTCGTCAATTTCCTGCTCGGCCCCGCAACGATCGCCCTTGCGATACCGCTCGCTAAAAATGTCCGCCTCGTTCGCGAGAACCTGCCGAGTATCGGCCTTGCCCTGCTTGCTGGATCCTTCACATCGATCGCAAGCGGGGTCGGCATCGTCTGCTTGCTTGGCGGCTCGCACAGGGTTGCGCTCTCTCTTGCGCCAAAGGCCGCGACCACGCCGATTGCCGTCGCGCTGTCCCAGCAAATCGGCGGTATCCCATCACTCACCGCGGCTTTCGCGATCCTCGGCGGCATCATTGCGGCCGCTATCGGCGAGCAACTGCTCCACGGTCTGCAAGTCCGAGATTGGCGCGCGCATGGCCTGGCCGCCGGCATCGCGGGAAGCGGCGTAGCAGCCGCGCAGGTCGCGACCCGAAACGGGCTCGGGGCTGCCTTCGCCGCGCTTGGGATCGGCCTTAACGGCCTTCTGACTGCGATTCTCATTCCCGTGCTGGTCCGCCTCTTGCCCTAGGCAAAAGGGCACTGCCCGCCAGGATAACGGGTCGCCAGAGGTGCGCCGACGTCTTCAGACATTCTGCGGAACACTTGGCATCGTATGGCGCCGATCGTGATCTGGTCGCATTTTGGCGTCTGTTTTTGGATTGACGGACGAAAGAAAACGTATCAATGCACTGAAGTAATCCTCCTGGCAGGAGGCCCTCGTGAATGACCTCTTGGGCTACAAATTCTCGCCGTTGAGGAAGGGAGACATCTCTCTCTACCGGGGATCCGGCGAAGGCTTGGCGCCAATCCTGCTTGTTGCAGCCGAAGAACACTCGCTCGGTTGCGTCGAGCGGCTTCAACACGAATATGCGCTCAAGGAAGAACTTGACGCTGATTGGGCGGCGCGACCGGTCAAGCTGATCGGTCACAACGGCGCCCTGGCGCTGATGCTCGAGGACCCCGGCGGAACGCCGGCCGATCGATTGCTTGACGGGCCACTGGACGTACCGCATTTCCTGCGCATCGCGATCCCTCTGGCGGGAGCCCTCCGCCGCGCGCATGCACAAGGCCTCATCCATAAGGACATCAAGCCGGCAAATATCCTAGTAGACGCGGCAGGTGGCCATGTGTGGCTGACGGGATTCGGTATTGCATCACGTCTGCCGCGCGAGCACTCGGCTCCGGAGCCGCCGGAGGTGATCGCGGGGACGCTCGCCTACATGGCGCCGGAACAAACCGGCCGGATGAACCGCTCCGTAGAATCCCGCAGCGATCTCTATTCACTCGGCGTTACCTTCTACGAAATGTTGACGGGGCAGCTCCCCTTCACCGCAACCGATCCGATGGAATGGGTGCATTGTCACGTCGCGCGGCGACCGATTCCGCCCAACGAGCAGGGAGCAGGTGTGCCTGGGCCGCTCTCCGCAATAATAATGAAGCTTCTCGCCAAAACCGCCGAAGAACGCTACCAAACCGCCGCAGGCGTAGAGGCTGATCTGCGGCGGGGTCTGCGGGATTGGGAGGCGCACGGCCGTATCAAGCCATTCCCGTTGGGCGCGGAAGACACGCCGGACCGTTTGCTCGTCCCCGAGAAACTGTATGGGCGGGAGCGAGAGATCGACACGCTGCTCGCCTCCTTCAACAGGGTCGTGGCGAACGGCACGCCGGAACTCGTGCTGGTCTCCGGCTATTCGGGCATCGGCAAGTCCTCCGTTGTGAACGACCTGCACAAGATGCTGGTGC
>JBARBX010000446.1:0-4167 GCA_049793535.1 Steroidobacteraceae bacterium
CCCGCGCTGTTCGTGCAGGCCGGCGCCTTCGCCGATCCCGCCAACGCGGAACGCCTGGCGGAGCGGCTGCGCGGCGGCAACTTGGGCAAGGTCTTCGTGCGCGACGATCAGATCGCAGGACGCAGAATGTATCGCGTCCGCATCGGACCGGTGCCCGACGTCGCGGAGTTCGATCGCGTAGTCGCGGCGCTGGAGCAGGCCGGCATCAGCGACGCGCATCTCGCTCTCGACTGAGCAGGAGCCCGTCCGGCTTCCGGGCATCGCTCAAGGCTTGAATAGCTTGGTAGACTTGAGCATCTTCATCGAGGTATGTACTAACCATGTTCCGTTTCTTCGCCGTCTGCGTTTCTCTCGCCGCGTTTCCGCTCGTTCAATGCCCCGCCCAAACGCCCACGGCCCCTGCGCCGGCGGCGTCGATGAGCATTCCAACCCCGCCGCAGCTCGATGCGCGCGCCTACATCCTGGTCGACTATCGTACCGACAAGATTCTGGCGGCAAAGGACGCGGTGGCGCGGGTGGAACCGGCCAGCCTCACCAAGCTGATGACAGCCTACATCGTGTTTCAGGAGTTGGCGGCCGGTAAGCTCAAACTGGACGAGCAGGTCACGGTAAGCGAACACGCCTGGCGCTCCGAGGGCTCGCGCACGTTCATCGAATTGGGCAAACCGGTATCGGTTCAGGACCTGATCCTGGGCATGGTGGTGCAGTCGGGCAACGACGCCACGATCGCGCTGGCCGAACGCATTGCGGGTACCGAAGACACCTTTGCGCAGATGATGAACGCCAACGCGGCGCGCTTGGGCATGGTGGGCAGCCATTTCGAGAACAGCTCGGGTCTGCCTTCGCCCCAGCACTACACCACGGCGCGCGATCTGTCGCTGCTCGCCAATGCCATCATTCGCGAGTATCCGCAGTACTACAAGTGGTTCTCCGTGCGTGAGTTCGAGCACAACGGCATCAAGCAGCAGAACCGCAACGGCCTGCTCGAAAAGGATCCCACGGTCGACGGCTTGAAGACCGGTCATACCGACTCCGCCGGCTTCTGCCTGGTCACTTCCTCGCTGCGCAACGGCATGCGCCTGGTGTCGGTGGTCATGGGTTCGACCAGCATGAAGGCCCGCGAGAATGCGAGCGCGGCCCTCTTGAACTACGGATTCACGTTTTACGAGACGGAGCTCATCGTCAAGGGTGGCAGCGTGCTGGCGACCGCACCGGTGTGGAAGGGACAGAGCCCCTCGGTGAATCTCGGCATCAAGGACGATTTCTATATCACGCTGCCTCGCGGCGAGGCCGACGCCGTCAAGACCGCCACCGATGTGCAGCCCCGGCTCATCGCGCCCATTGCCGCGGACGCGAATCTCGGCACTCTGCGGGTGTTGTCGGGAAGCAGGACGGTCGCGACCAAACCGTTGCATCCGCTTCAGCCGGTGGCCGTCGGAGGCTGGTGGCGCCGCCTGATCGACACCGTTCGGTTGTGGTTCAACTGACATGGCCGGGCCGCTCCCCGTTTGCTACCTGAACGGCGGCTACCTGGCGCTGGCGGAGGCACAGGTGTCGCCGCTCGATCGCGCATTTCTGTTCGGCGATGCGGTCTACGAAGTGGTCCCGATCTATGCCTCGCGCTTGTTTCGACTGCGCGAACATCTGGATCGCCTGAATCGGAGCCTCGCGGGCATCCGCATGGCAGCGCCGCTGTCTCACCCCGAGTGGGCGCTCGTGGGCGGCGAATTGATCGCGCGCAATTCCGCCCACGACGCCTATTTGTATCTCCAGGTCACCCGCGGTGCCGAATTCGGCCGCAATCACGCATGGCCGCAGGGGCTGAAGCCGACGCTGTTTTCCTATGTGACCGCCCTGGAACCCGTGCCCCGCTCCTTCCTCGATGAGGGCGTGGCGGCGGTGACGGCGGCGGACACGCGTTGGGCGCGCCGCGACATCAAATCCACGGCCCTGCTCGCGAATATCCTGCTCAAGAAACTCGCCGCCGACGCCGGCGCATTCGAAACCATCCTGTTGGAGGACGGCGAACTCACCGAAGGGTCCTCGACGACCGTGCACGTCGTGAAGGATGGTGCCATTCACACGCCGCCCAACGGGCATCACATTCTTCCAGGTACCACCCGGGATGTGGTGACCGAGCTCGCCGGGCGGTTGAATCTGCGTTGCGTGAGCGGCCGCGTCACGGACGCCGCGCTGCGCACCGCGGACGAGATCTGGCTGGCCTTCGCCACGCGCGGCGTGTTGCCGGTGACCACGCTCGACGGCGCCGCGGTCGGCACGGGCAAGCCCGGACCGCTCTTCAAGCGGATGCACGCCGCCTTCGTGGATTACACGCGCGAATTGGCCGCGACTCCGCCGCTATGAGCGATGCGACGTTGCAGAAATTTCCCAGTGATTTCCCCATCAAGGTGATGGGTCGCCAGGACAGCGACTTGCGGGCCCTGACCCAAACCATCATCGAGCGCCATGCCGGGCCCCAGCCCGAGTCCAGCATACGCACCCGCACCAGCACCGACGGCAATTTCCTGGCATTGACTTATCTCGTGCACGCCACCAGCCGCGAACAATTGGATGCCATCTATCGCGAGTTGACGGCCTGCAAGTCGGTGTTGATGGCGCTGTGAACGAGCGCGCGTTCGTTGGGCGCGAATTTCAGGTGCCGCAGCAAGTGCGGCGTCAGTTCTCTCGCGACCGCAGCCGCGGCCCCATCGACGCCCGCGGCACCGCGATCGGCAAAGCGGGCCACATGATCGGCGAGCCGCGTGACGGTCAGCCCTCGATGGCCGCACACGTTGATGCGCTCGAAGGGCTCAAGATCGAGCGAGACGTTGAGCGCCAATCCGTGATAGCTCGCGCCGCGCCGGATCCGCAAACCGACGCTGGCGAGCTTGGCGCCATTGACATACACTCCCGGCGCCTCGCGCGAGCCGTGCGCGTTGAGCCCTAGCTCGGCGGCGTAGGCGATGACGGCATTCTCGAGCGCCACCACCAGTTCGCGCACGTTCAAGCCGCGCCGCCGTAGCTCGATGAGTGGATACACCACGAGCTGTCCGGGACCGTGATACGTCACCTGGCCCCCGCGGTCGATCTGCACCACCGGGATGTCGCCCGGCGACAATACATGCTCGCGGCTGGCATTCAGCCCCAACGTGAACACCGGGGGATGTTCGACGAACCATATTTCATCGGCAGTGGAACTCTGCCTCGCGTCGGTGAACGCCTGCATTGCCCGCCAGGTTGGCTCGTACGCGCTCAAACCGAGATGTCGAATCAAGGGCTGGTCGCTCATGAGCCGCGTCGCGCGTCTGCCGGCGCCGGCGTGGGTTTGGCGAGCCGGCTGTTGTCGAGGCCGGCATTATTGCGCTTGAGAGCCTGTTCCGCGCGATAGCTCGATCTGACCAGCGGGCCGGATACGCATTCCAGAAATCCCAACTCCAGCGCCCAGCGGCGGTACTCATCGAACTGTGCCGGAGCGACGAACCTCTCGACGCTCAAATGATTCGGGGTCGGTCGCAGATACTGCCCCAGCGTAAGAATGTCGACCGCAGCGGCCCGCAGGTCCTCGAGGGTGTGGCGGATTTCCGCATCGCTCTCGCCCAGGCCCAGCATCAGGCTGGTCTTGGTGAGCACCGCCGGCCGGAGGGCTTTCGCCCCCCGTAGCACGCCCAAGGTCTGGTCGTAACCCGCGCGAGGATCGCGCACCGGATGCGTCAAGCGCCGGACGGTCTCGATATTTTGCGCAAACACATCCACGCCCGAATCGAGCACCGTTTGTACATCGCGCATGACCCCTTGAAAATCCGGTGTCAGCGCCTCGACGGCGGTGCCGGGATTGCGCCCCTTGATGGCGCGAACGGCCGCCGCGTAGTGGGCGGAGCCGCCGTCCGCGAGGTCATCCCGGTTCACCGAGGTGAGCACCACGTATTTCAGGCCCATCAACTGCACCGACCGCGCGACATTCTCGGGCTCCTCGGGGTCCAGCCAGCCCCGCGGATTGCCGGTATCCACGGCGCAAAATCGACAGGCGCGAGTGCAGACCGAACCCATCAGCATGATGGTCGCGGTCCCGGCGTTCCAACATTCGCCGATGTTGGGACATTTCGCTTCCTCGCAGACGGTGCTCAAACGATGCTGGCGGACGATTTGTTTGACGGCCTGGAATTCCGT
>JBARBX010000447.1:0-8962 GCA_049793535.1 Steroidobacteraceae bacterium
ACGGCGTGCGGCGGATCGGGCACGGGCGGATGAACTGCTGAACTCGGGTGGCCCGGTGCAGCCGTCAGCGTCACCGTCGTCGCTGCGGTCGTCGGCAAAGGTTCTGCGTCCTAAGCGGAGCGCTTGACGGTGGCGGAACTCATTGCAAGGGTGGACGGCCGGGAGGTCGGCCGGTTCTCGGAGCAGCACATTTCCGACGGGAGCCTGTTCGCCTTCGAGTATGTCGAGGAGGCGACCGTTGAGGATCTGGTCTCGCTGACGATGATTCCGCTGCCGCGCCAGCGGCGGTTTGATTCGCGCAGCTTTCCGCCGGCGTTCGACATGATCCTGCCGGAGGGGGAGCGGCGGCAAAGAATCGAGGCGGCGCGCAAGATCGTGCGCACGGATCACTTCTCTCTATTGTCGTACGTGGGCGCAAATCCGGTGAATCGCGTCCGGTTTCTGCAGCCGGGGGCGGCTGTGGACCAGGACGTTCCGCGACTGCCCACTCCAAAAGAGATCGTGAATTGCACAGCGGGCCAAGCGCTGTTTCAGAAGTTGATGGCGGATCTGGATTTACGGCAAGGCATCGCGGGTGTGCAGCCAAAGGTGTTGGGTGCTGTCCACGGCGCGGAGAAGTTGTCCCTCGACCTGCGTCAGCAGCGCGGTAGCACCCACATCCTGAAGGCCTCGACCCCGGCCTTTCCATATCTTGCCGCGAACGAATTCATCTGCCTGAAGGTATTCGAAGCGTCCGGGCTGACGATTCCGAACGTGACCTTGAGTGCCGACGGTGAGCTCTTGCTCGTCGAACGGTTCGATGTCTTGGGTGACGCAAGCCATCTGGGATTCGAAGAGGCCGCGGCACTCATGGGCGAAAGCAGTGCCACCAAGTATCAACGCGACTACGGCACGATGATCGAGTCGCTGGCGCTGTTCGTCAGCGCTCAAACGGAAGACGCGATGCGCCGCGACATGACCAAGGCGCTGGTGCTGAACTGGCTGTTGGGGAATGGGGACGCCCATCTGAAGAACTTCGGGGTGCTGTACCACGACGACCTCGATGCGCGCCTCGCGCCGTTCTACGATGTCGTGTCGACGCTGCCGTACATTCCAGAGGATGTCCCTGCCCTGGCGCTGTCGTTCGATTGGTATTCCAAGGCCTGGTGGCCACGGGCAAAGGTCGAGGAGTTTGCGCGGACTCATGGGAGGCTGTCGCGCGAGGATACGGCACGGTTGTTTGAAGAATGCCTGGCGGGCGTGAGTGCGGGCCTGAAACTGGCGGACCAGGTGAGACGGCAGATCAACGGGTTCGCGGAATTGGCCGCGGCGCTGATCAAGCTGTGGACGACGCGGCTGGCGATGTTCCGCGCCGGCTGACGAGTTCGCGGTACAGCGCATCGTACTTCTGGATCTGCCGGCTCCAGGAAAAATCCTGCGCCATCGCATTTTGCAACAGCGTTTTCCAGCTCCCCGGGTTGGCGTACCAGTCGAGCGTGGTTCCGATGGCCCAGCGCACTGCGGGGACGTCGTAGTCGTTGAATACGCATCCGGTGCCGACACCGCTGTCAGGATCGAAGTGCAGCACCGAGTCGGCGAGGCCTCCCGTCTTGCGCACGATGGGAACGGTCCCGTAGCGCAGGCTGTACATCTGATTCAATCCGCAGGGCTCATAGCGGGAGGGCATGAGAAAAATATCGCTGCCCGCCTCGATCAGATGTGCGAACGATTCATCGTACCCGGCGCGAAACGCGACGCGCTGCGGAAAGCGCCGCGCCAGACCCTCGAAAAATGCCGCATACTTGGGATCGCCGCTGCCCAATACCGTCATTCCGAAATCACGAACCTGGAGCAGGTCCGGCAAGGCGTCGATCAAGAGATCGATGCCCTTCTGCTCCGTCAGCCGGGTCACCATGCCGATCAGCGGCTGCGACGAGCTCAAGTCGAGGCCGGCGGCGGCGATCAGGCGCTCCTTGTTGGTCCGCTTGCCGCGCAGATCCTGCGGTTCGAAGTGCACCTTCAAGTAGGGATCGTGGCGCGGATCCCATTCGTCGTAATCGACGCCGTTCAAAATCCCGACGACGGTATCGTTGCGCGCCCGCAAGGTCGCCTGCATGCCCATCCCCAACGGCCCTTCGGTAATTTCCCGCGCATACGTGGGGCTCACCGTGGTGACTCTGTCGGCCCATTTGAGGCCCGTCTTCAAGGAGTTGACCACTCCGTGCGCCAGGTCCCCGCCGTCCAGCCATGACGCGGGCGCATCAAGCCCCAAATCTCCGGCCGCCGCGCTTGCGAACACACCCTGATAGCCGATGTTATGAACCGTCAAGATGGAACGCGCCGTCCCCAGCAGCGGATCCGCCGCGTACAGCGTCTTCAGGTACAGCGCCAGGGATGCCGTATGCCAGTCGTTGCAATGAAATATATCAGGAGCAATCCCGAGAATGCGGCAGGTCTCGAGCGTCGCGCGCACGAACAGCAGAAATCGCCGATGCTCGTCCGGGTCATTGGTGTAGAAACTGGCGCGATCGTAGAGTTCCGGACAGTCGATGAAATGCATCGCGTGGTCGGTGCCGGGAAAGGCGGCCGTCTGCAGCGAGAAGCGGTATTCAGTGTGGCCGATGGTGATGGGCGCGCGTTGGACCTTGAGGTTGGGCCGCAGTTCCGGATGCGCCGTGCGAACCGCGGAGTACAGCGGCATGAAGGCGTGGACCTCGTGTCCGAGCAGCCGCAGGTGCCGCACCAGAGCGGCCGCGACGTCGGCGAGTCCGCCGGTCTTCGCGTACGGCAAGATCTCCGAACTCAAGACGCATAGCTTCAATGCCGGCATGGCGGGCAGTCTAACAAAGGCCTCCGCAGCGCCGCGAGAAAAGGTGCAGGCGCTGGTCGAGTGTGGCAGGCTGCCATGACGGAGACATGAATTCGGTCGCTCGGAGTGAAGGCGGAACAGGTATGCGACATGCTGCTCGTAACAACACCGGACGATATGTCAGTCGATTGACGAGCGGCACCCTGGCGGTGGTCATGGCGGGAGGGCGCGGCGAGCGGCTCAAGGCGCTCACCCAGCACCGCTGCAAGCCGGCGACGCCATTCGGCGGCAAGTTCAGGATCATCGATTTCGTGCTGTCGAATTGCGTCAATTCCGGGATCCGTCAAGTCGCGGTGCTGACCCAGTACAAAGCACAATCCCTCATCCAGCACATCCAGCGCGGCTGGAGCTATCTGCGCGGCGAGCTCGGCGAATTCGTGGAGTTGATCCCGGCTCAACAGCAAATGGGGGCCCACTGGTATCGCGGCACCGCCGACTCCGTCTATCAGAACCTGGATTTCATCCGGTCTCACCACCCCACCCATGTATTGATCCTGGCCGGCGATCACATCTACAAGATGGACTACGGCCCGATGATCGCCTATCACGAACAATGCGAGGCCGACATCACCGTCGGCGTCGTGGACGTGCCGGTGGAGCGTGCCAATGAATTCGGCATCATGACCACCGACGACGCCAATCGCGTCGTCAAATTCGCGGAAAAGCCGCTGCACCCGGACCCCATCAGCGGACAGGAAAATCTCGCGCGCGCATCCATGGGCATTTACGTGATCGGCATGGAGCGCCTGGAGAGAATGTTGACCGACGACGCGGCCAACGATTCCAGCAGCCATGATTTCGGCAGAAACATCATTCCGCCCGCCATCGAGCCGCTGCGGGTGTTCGCCTACCCCTTCCACGACGTCGAGACGCGCGCACAAAACTACTGGCGCGACGTGGGCAACGTCGACGCTCTGTACGAAGCGAACATGGAACTGGTCGCGCTCAATCCCGAGTTGAACATCTACGATCATCAATGGCCGATCTGGACGTACCAGGCGCAGCAACCGCCCGCCAAATTCGTGCTGGATGAGGAAGGCCGCCGCGGTATGGCGATCAACTCCATGGTCGCCGGCGGCTGCATCATTTCGGGGGCCTATGTGAAGGAGTCGCTGCTATCGAACGACGTTCGCATCGAGGACGGCAGCGCCATCGAGCGCTCGGTTCTGCTGCCGGGCGTGACCATCGGCCGCCGCTGCAAAATCACGCGCTGCATCCTCGATGAGAACTGCGTGATTCCCGATGACACGCAGATCGGGTTGGACCACGTGCTCGACGCCAAACGATTCTTCGTCACCAAGCGTGGGGTGGTGCTCGTCACCCAGGACATGCTCAGGGCGCCGCATCCTTAGTTCGCGGTCAGGGGCTACGGCGGATGAGGGTGCTGCGAGCGCAATTTCAAGCTCGACCATGCCTCGATGACGCTGCTCGGTTCGATCCCCAGGATATCCGGCTCCCCGGCCAACCGGCCGCAGAGCACCCTCACGTCCGCGCCCGCCGTGCCCCGGGGCCTGTACAGCGACGGCAACGCCTTGCCGAACAGCACAACCAGGGGACACCCCACGGCCGCAGCCGCATGTGCCGGACCCGAATCGACGGTAATCAGGCCGGCGGCGCGCTCGAGCAGCGCCATCAGCTTTGGGATGGGCAGGTCGTCGGCTGCGTTGTGCACCCCCGCGACATTGGCGAGCGCCATGACTTCCTGGTTCAGCGAGTATTCGGGCCCGGTTCCCAGCAGCACGATCGCGTGATCCGGAGATCGCTCCCGCACCCGGCGCAGCACCTCGGCCCAGCGCTCGTTGGGCCAATACTTGTTGTTCACCGCCAGGCGGCGCAGGCCGCGCCGCATGGTGCGCTTGTTGCCGATCTGAATCAGCATCAACGGCGTCCCCGAAAGCCCGCGGACACGCAGCCAGGCGTCGAGATCGGCGCGTTGCGCCTGGCCCACCTCGAGATGGCATCCGGGAGCCACCGCGGCAAGCTCGGCGCTCTCTCCCGCGGTGAGCATCGATACGCCGGCCCGCGCCTCGGCGGCCGGCATGATTTGCGCCACGCGCCGCCACTGCTCGGTCGCATGTTCCCCGGGCTGCAGAGGATGATCCTTGACGTCGACGATGAACTCCGCAGGGACTCCGGCCCGCGTGAGCAAGGGCCGCGCCGCATCGCTGCCGTCGCAGTACCAGGTGGGGCCCGGGCCGCGCCGGCGCAACAGCCGCACCACCCGCCGCTGGTCCGCGCTCAGCCAGTACGGAGTCTTGCGGCTGCGCACCGTCCATATCTCCCCCACTCCGGGCTGACCACGCAGCAGCGGCTCGCTCCAAGGACCCGAGGTCACGATGTCCACGGGGGAATGAAATCGAGCGTGCAATACGCGGATCAATGCGGTCAACAGCACCATGTCGCCGAAGGCGCCGCATCGCACTGCCAACGGCCGCCTCACACGCCGGGTACCGGCGCGGGACGTGCGGTCGCCACACCCATGCGCGCGGTGCGCCAGCCGCCGAATCGGTAGTACGCGATCGCCATGGACACGGAGATCACGGAAGCGATGGGAAAGCTCCACCAGATCGCATCGGCGTGCCAGCGATCCAGCATGCGATAGGCAAAGGGCACGCGGATCAGCCACAGGGAGATGACCAGCATGATGAGCGGCGGCATCACGGCCCCGGTCGCGCGAACCACCCCGAACAGCACCATCGAGGTGCCGAAGAATACGAAAGAACACAGCACGATGCCATTGATGTGCGACGCGATGTCGAGCGCCGCGGCGTTGGCGGGCAGGAACAATCCCAGCGCGTGCTTGTCGAGCAGATAAACGATCAATATCAACACTCCGCCGATCGCGAGATTGAACGACACGCCGGTGGCGGTGACCTTGCCCACTCGATCCCACTTTCCGGCGCCCACATTCTGTGCGGCCATCGAGGAGGCGGCGGCGCCGATCGCGAGCGCCGGCATCTGCACGTAGTTCCAGAGCTGCATGGCGGCGTTGAAAGCCGCCGTCTCCTGCGAACCGAATCGATTCACCAAGGACATCAGCGCAAGCATGCTGGAGGAGACCACGAACATTTGCAGTCCCATGGGAATGCCCTTGGTGACGAGCAGCCGCACCAGCGACCAATCGACCGCGAACAGGCGCAGCTCGTTGCGGTGAATGCAGAGGAAGTGCTTGCTTCTATACAGGTGCACGACCAAGGCAAGGAAACTCGAGGCCTGGGCGATGAAGGTGGCCGTCGCCGAGCCGGCCACCCCTAGTCGCGGAATGGGGCCCCAGCCGAAGATCAACAGCGGGTTCAGTGCAATGTCGAGCGCGACGGCCATGGAGAGATAAACGAAGGGAGTCTTCGAATCGCCGGCGCCGCGCAGCACGGCCATGAGAAAGAACAATCCACCCATGAAGGGCAGCGCCAGAAAAATGATGCGCATGTAGATGAGCGCGAAGGGCAAGGCATCCGGCGGAGTGCGCAGCCAGGCCACGAGCGTTCGGGTCAGCGCAAATCCCACGAGGCTCATGAGGAGCGACAGACCCAGAAAAAAGACCGCGCTGGTGCCGACGACGCGCTTCGCCTCGCCGATGTTCCTGGCACCCACGCATTGCGCAACCATGATGGTCGAGGCCAGTGAGAATCCGAAGAGCACGCCGAACAGCAGGAACATCACGACATTCGCGTTTCCCACCGCCGCCAAGGCGGCCTCGCCAAGGTACTTGCCGACCCAGACGGCGTTGACCGATCCGTTGATCGATTGCAGCACGTTGCCGAATAGAATGGGCAGTGAGAATGCCAACAAGGCGGGCGCTATCGATCCTTCGGTCAACGAATGCTTAGGGGGCACGGCCGTCAGTATAATTCATCGATATGATCGAAGACGCAGCCACGCCACTGAACATCGCCGCTCGGGCCAAGACGCTGCTGGAATCGGTGCGGCAGCAGGGCGTAGCGCGGCTGATCGCATCTTTTCTCGGGGATTGGCCGCAAACCTACCGGCCTCGCGCCGTCACTCCCGCCCGGTTGCCGGTGCTGCGCTGGCTGCCGGATATCGGCCGCGATCCGGGCGCATTCGGCGCCGACCTGGTGGCGGCGGTGCGCCGCGCCGCGCCGTGCATGGCTTGGCGGCAGACCTATTCGACGCAGGATATCGATGGCGTATTTCTCGATAATTACGGGTGGAGCGAGATCTTGGGCGCAAGCGGGCCGATAGGTTCGGAGCGTATCGCCTGCGGTCTTCTCCTACTCGGTCCGTCCACGCACTACCCGCGCCACCGCCACGAAGCCGAAGAAATATACCTGCCCCTGAGCGGCACCGCTGAATGGCAGCAGGGGGAGGCGCCGTGGCGCGAGCGGGCGCCCGGATCGGCCATTCATCACGGCCGCAACGAGCCTCACGCCATGCGGACTGGCGTCGAGCCTTTGCTGGCGCTGTACCTGTGGCGCAGCGCGGATCTTCGGCAGAAGGCCCGGCTCGATCGTGGCGGGGTAATATAGCGTCCCCTCAAGGGAGATTGCGCATGCAGACCTTCGTTCGTCCCGTCACGCTCATGCTCCTGATCGCATTGGCGGGTGCGCCGGCAATCACGGCGCACGCAGCCGGCGCGCCGTCGCCGCTCGGCCTATGGAAAACCTTCGACGACAAGACGGGACAGCCGCGGGCCCTGGTGCGAATCTACCTGCAAGACGGCAAGTACTTCGGAAAGATCGAGCAGAGCTTCACGCCCGGCGCCGAGACGCGCGTGTGCTCGGTGTGTACCGACGAACGCAAGAATCAACCCATCATCGGACTCTTGATCATCCGCAACGTGTCCTTGCGGGACGGGGAATACGGCGGCGGCGACATTCTCGATCCCGACAGCGGCTCCGTATATCGCTGCAAATTCCATTTGGAAAATGCCGGAGCCGTTCTGTCGGTGCGCGGCTTCATCGGCTTTTCCTTGCTCGGCCGCTCCCAGACCTGGCGGCGCCAGGAGTAGGTGAACGCCGGGGTTGCGCCTTGCGCACCTTCGGGTCCTTCGGGCGTTCGGGGTCGGACAGTCCGGCCGAGGTCAACAGCACCCGAGCCGCCTCCTTGGCGGCACGCGCCATCCCTGAATCGCCGCGCACCAGTGCCGCGATGATGGCACCCTCCACCAGGATCGCCACCTGCGTGGCCAGACCGTCGGGATCGGCAACGTTCAATTGAGTCAATGCGTCGCGCAGCCACAGCCGGCGCTTTTCCTTATAGGCGACCGCCATCTTGGCGCCGGGATGGTTGTCGTCGCCCAACTCCGCAATGGCGTTCACGAAGGGACAGCCGCGGAAGGTATCGCTTGCGAACCAAGTTTCGAGGCGGTCGAAATAGCGCAGGATTTGCTCCAGCAGCGGCCGGTCGGAGGCCTTCGGTTCGATTAAGTGGCGCGAAAGATAGGCGAGGATCAATTCGTCCTTCGACGGAAAATAATTGTACAGCGTGCGCTTGCTGATACCGATTTCCGCCGCAATGGTGTCGACCCCCACGGCGCGGATGCCCTGACCGTAGAACAGCCGGTCGGCCGTGTCGAGGATCCGCTCCTGCATGGCCTCCTTGGCGGGCCAGCGGCTCATGATTGCACAGATCGGTGTAATTTTCGCTTGACAGGCGGCATGGTTGACGTTTTACTTACACCGATCTGTGTAGTCAAGTAAGCCCTCGGGAGGAGCCGTGAATTCGAACCTCATTGTAAGAGCATTGTTGGTCACATTGTGTCTGGGCGCCGGCGCAGTGGGTACTTCGGCCGCGGCAGGCGCCGGCATGGAATCCGACGTGGCACCCCCGGCGTCGCGCGAAGAGCGGGCACCCGCGCCGCGGGACGGTTACGTCTGGGCGCCGGGATATTGGGATTGGAATGGGCATGCGTACTCCTGGGTCTCCGGGCGCTATATCTACGAGCGCCGCGGCGCGCACTGGGTGCCCGACCGCTGGGACCAAGCGGGTACTCATTGGCAGCACGTGAGCGGGCACTGGGAGCACTGACCCGCGCCGCTCGACAGCCGGGCGACGTCTTTGAGCAGGCAGCCAACTTGCGCTCAGGATGGTGTGATCGTGGTCGCTCCGTCGAGTGAGATCCAAGCGCTCGTCGGTGTCCCGCCTTGCGCGTAGAAC
>JBARBX010000448.1:0-1991 GCA_049793535.1 Steroidobacteraceae bacterium
TGGTGCCGCCGCGGGGCGCCACGACGCCGGCACCGGAAAAGTTGCCGGGACGAGAGGTGGCCGCGATCGGCGGATGACCTCGATTCGCGCTCGCGCGCAGCGCCGGGTTGTGGAAGGCAGTCTGCTCATGCTGGCGCTGCATCGGCGTGACGGCGACGTGCCGCTCGCGCGCCGCTGCCTCGTCGGCTGCGCTCGGCCGGGCTTGAATCCCGAGCCTGCCGCCGTTGTAGCTGACCCGGTTCACGGTGACATGGTTGATCACGGTCTTTTCATAGACATTGCCGATGCGGGTATTGCTGATGTTGTTCACCGAGCGGTTGTAGAAAAGGTGGCCGTCCCGCCAATAGCCGCCTTCATAGCCTTCGCCGCCATATCCGTATCCGTAGTTGACTCCGCCGTAGAATCCGACGTGCGGACCCCAGAAACCGGGGTGCCAAAGGAATGCCGCGCCCGACACTGCCCAATAGCCGGGCGTCCACAGATAATCAGGCTGCGGTGCCAGCACCCAGGTGCCCGGCACCCAGTAATAATCCTGGATATCGTCGCTCCAGGCCCAATAGCCGGGAGTCCAGAGGTAGCCGTCGCCGGGAATGGGTGGTTGATCGTAAACCGGCAGTGCCGGCGGAGGCAGGTTGACGGAAACGCTCAACGACACTTGTGCCATCGACCACGCGGGCAGGGCCAGCGCAAGGAAGGTCGCAAGGAAGGATCGGCTCCAGTATTTCAGCATGCTCTGGTAACTCCGGGTGGGCGTGAGCGCCGGGCTCGTAGCTCGTTAGGCCCACTCTACTGGGCCCAACCCCGCACCCTCATCGGGCAACCACCCGCCATCCCTGTAGGATAACGCCGACCTTGGTGGGCTAGCGGGCGGCCGGTTATGCGATATTGTAACCCATGTCGAGTGAGACCGAGCTCAAGGTAGGGGAGGCGTATGTCCGTCTCGCCGCCGGTGCCGACCCGGCCGCCCGCGTCGGTGCGACGGCCCGGCTGCTGCTCGCCGTTTACGATGATTTCTACAGCCAACTGTGCGAGTACCCGCATCGGGCGCAGCGCGCCTTCGAGGCCATGGATCCGCACACCTCGCTGCGCATCAGTCAGGAGCGCCTGGGACTCTACAGCCGCTACATCGAGGAGCATGGGCCGAGGATGGCCGCCTTGTTTCCCGCTCTGGCCGCCGACTCGGCCGCATGGGACGCGTTGGACCGCTTGTTCATGGCGATGATCGTCGATCGTTACGATGCGGACATCGCCTTCAGTTTTGCGCACTCCATACGGCGCAACATCGGCCACGGATTGTGGCGGCCGGTCGCCTACTCGTTTCCGCCTCCCAGCAAATTGCGCGCGGACTCGATGGCATCGGCGCATCGCCGCTTGAGGGTGCGCGGGCGCATCGACGCCGAGTTCATGTGCGCAGTATTGCAGGTGCCCAATTTCTCGATCCCGTTCAGAGACCTGCAGGGCGATGCGCGGAAGGTCGCCGACCGAGTCCTGCAAGTGTTGGGCGAGGCGCCCAATGCGGCTGCCGCGGTGGCGCTGGATGTCATCGAGGCGGGATTTTTCCGCGACCGCAGGGCGTTCATCGTCGGGCGCTGGATCCTGGCGGACGACAGCATGGTGCCCCTCGTCGTGGCGCTCCAGAACGGACCGACGGGCATCTACGCCGATGCCGTCCTGCACCGCGTCTCGGACCTCCACGATCTGTTCAGCTCGGCGCTCGCGAATTTCCACGTGACTACCCGGCTGTACTATCAGACCTGCGTGTTTCTTTTCAGTCTGATGCCGCGCCGGCCGTTCGGGCACCAGTATTCGACCATCGGATTCAATCACGTCGGCAAGGTGGCCATTTTGAACGAGATCACCGAGCAGGTCCGCCGCGGGCACTGCCTGCAGCGCTCGCCCGGCGCGCCGGGCACCGTCGCGCTCGGCTTCACCTTCGACGAGTGCGGATACCACCTCAAAGTCATCCGCGACCGGCCGACCAGTGCCTATAA
>JBARBX010000449.1:0-5930 GCA_049793535.1 Steroidobacteraceae bacterium
AAGCAGCCCATTCTTCGCGGCGATGCCGTAGCCCAAGGCTCTCATGTCAATCTGGTGGGTTCGAGCTTTCCCGATGCCCGCGAAGCGGACAGTCGGCTCGTTGCCCGCAGCCGGTTCTTTGCCGACGACACGACTATGGTTACAGCCTTGGGAGGGGAATTTTGCGAGGCGGTCGCGGATTCATCGGTGCGCGTCGAGCACTTGCTCGGCAGTATCGGCGAGGTGTTGAACGGCGCGATCCCGGGGCGGCTGCTGGCCTCGGACATTACCGTCTTCAAGTCGGTCGGCCTCATCGCCGAAGACCTGGCGGCCGCAACGTACCTGTTCGACAGAGGCTCGCAAGCTGGTGCCGACGGTGGCGTGACCTGGGTGGACTTCTAGTGCCGCCGCAATCCCCAAGCGTCGCGGCGCTCGAAACTCCCTGTCTGCTCCTGGACCGCGGGATATTGGAACGCAACATCGAGCGCCTGCAGGAGCGGTTGCGTTTAGCAGGGGTGCCGTTGCGGCCCCATGTCAAAACGACCAAGTGCGTCGAAATCGCCCGGCTCATGACCCGCGGACAGCCAGGCGGCATCACCGTCTCGACGCTGGCGGAGGCCGAGCGCTTCGCCGCCGCCGGCTTTCGTGATGTTCTCTATGCGGTTGCCATGGCTCCGAACAAATTGGAGCACGCGGCCAATCTGCAAAGTACTGGCACCGCATTGACCCTGCTCGTCGACAATGTGCCGATGGCAGGCCTCGCCGGCGCGGTGGCGGCTCGCAGGGACATGCGCTTTTCTGTTCTGATCGAAGTCGACGTCGATGGGCATCGCTCCGGAGTTCTCCCCGCCCCGGAGGTGCTTGTGCCCATGGCCCAAGCCATCTACGCCACGCCCGGGCTCGAGCTGTGCGGCCTGTTGAGCCACGCGGGCAGCGGCTACGACTGCGATATCTCGAAGGGCATCGCGGAAGTCGCCGAGCGGGAACGCACCATCATGGTCGAGGCGGCGCGAGCGCTGCGCGACGCAGGCCTGCCCCGCGTGGAAGTCAGCGTCGGTTCAACGCCGACGGCACTGATGGCCTCAAGCTACGCGGGCGTCACCGAGGTGCGGGCCGGCGTCTTTGCGTTCAACGATCTGATGCAGGCGCGCCTGGGCGTCTGCTCTCTGGACGACATTGCGATCAGCGTGCTGTGCACCGTCATCGGGCATCACGCGCCGCAACGCCGCCTCATCGTGGATGCGGGCTGGACGGCCGTGTCGCAAGAGTCGCAACTCCATCAAGGAACTCGAATCCACGGCCGGATGTGCGATGCGCAGGGACGGCTGATCGAAGATCTCGCCCTCACCATGCTCAATCAGGAACACGGCATCGTGACCCGGCTCTCAGGGTCGCCCATCGAGAGCGCGGAATTCCCCCTAGGCACGAGCCTGCGCATTCTCCCCGTTCACGCCTGCGCGACGGCCGCCGCGCATGACCGCTACCACGTGCAGCGGGCGGGAAGCGATGCGATGGAGGTGTGGCCCCGGTTTGGCGGCTGGACTGTGCGCGACTGACCGGGCTCGGCGGTCAATCCGCAGGACCCACGGCTGTCTCGAGCGCCCGCCGGCGTAATTCCACCTTGTCTATTTTCCCGATCGGCAGCAACGGCAGCGCCGGCAGCAGCACGAATCGTTTGGGGATCTTATAGTTCGCGAGACGGCTGCGGCACCATTGCCGCAAATCCGCCGCGGCAATCGGCGCGTCTGCCTGCACGAAGGCAATCCCCACTTCCTGCCACAAGGGATCGGGGACGCAGACGACCGCAGCCAAGGTCACCGCGGGATGAGTTTCGATGACTGTTTCGACTTCGCGCGGGTAAACGTTGTAGCCGCCCGACTTGAACATCTCCTTCACGCGGCCCGCGAGACGGTAACGTCCGTCCGAGCGCTGCACGGCCAGATCTCCCGTGCGGAAGTATCCATCCGCGCTGAATGCCTGCGCGGTCGCCGCCGGGTCGCGCCAATAGCCCAGAAAATTGTAAGGCGACCTGGCCCAAACCTCCCCGATCTCCCCCACCGCGGCCGTGCGCCCATCGGCCGTCGTCAGCCGGATCTTGACGCCGGGAAACGCGCTTCCCACCGTATGGGTCAGAAGCTCGGCGTCTCGAGTCGGCTCGAGAGCGGTAATGGCGCTGGTCGTCTCCGTCATGCCGTAGTTCGTGGCGACATTTTTTCCGAGCCGCAACAATTGCCCGATGAGATCCGCCGGCATGGGCGCCCCTTCGAACACGATCAATTGCAATCCCGAAAGGTCGTAACGGGAGAAATCAGGGAGGGCGAGCTGCATCTGGAACACGCTCGGAACGGACCCCAGCAAGCTCACGCGCTCGCTCACGACAGCTTCCAGGGAGAGTTGCGGATCGAATTGTTCCTGGAAGATGAGACACCCTCCCGCCATGAGGCAGGGTGCCGTGACATCGACGACGCAGCCCACGTGATTGATGGGAAAGTAATTGAGGGTTCGGTACGGAGCGACCGGCCACAGGGCGTTCTGTGTCTCGCTGAATGCGATGATCCCCTCATGCCCCAACACGGCGCCCTTGGGTCGACCGGTCGTACCCGAGGTGTAAACGATCAAGCAGGGATCACGGCCGCCGCATTGCAGGCGCGCAGCCGGAAGATCACCCGGCGCCACGGCCGTCCCGCCGAGGACGAAGTCGCGCAGAGCGATGGCACCCGCGACCAGCGGATCACCGTCGAACACCACGATGCGCTCGAGCGCCGGACAGGCATCTTGCAGCGCACGCAGATCCGCGTCGTAGCGCCGCTCGCCGATGCGGGTACGTGCCAGCAGAATCTTGGGCTCGGCATCGGTGATGACATGACTGAGCTCGGCCAGGCGATATTTTGGATTCAAGCCGACCCAGATGGCGCCGATCGAGGCCGCGGCGAGCAATGCGCTCAGGAACTCGGGACGCGGCGTTTGCAGCGTGGCGACGCGATCGCCTTTGACGACACCGGCGGCCAGCAATGCCTTCGCCAGCGCATCGACCCGTCGGTCGAGGTCGGCATAGGACCAGCGCACGTCGGCAAACACCGCCGCCTCGGCATGCGGAGTCCGCCGGGCAAAGTACGCGACGCAGTCACTGATGCGCATGGCGCGCAGTCTTCGAGGGTCGGGCAAGATACAAAGGAGCCAAGGCCGCGAGCGCGAGCAGCGCGGGGACGATGGCGATGAACGGTGCTATCGCGACTCGCGCCTCGCCGCCGATGGCGAGCGCAATACCGACAAGACTCGGGCCGAGCGCCAGCCCCACTTTTTCGGCCGCCGTCCACACTCCCGTGAAAACCCCTTCCGCCCCGCCTTGATTCGTAACCTCGTCGTGAATGAGGTGCGCGAGCAGTGTGAACGGCAGCACCTGTGCCGCCGCAAACGGCGCTCCCAGAGCCGCGAAGATCGCCAGCGCAGGAATCCAGGAGGGAGTGCCTCGCGCGTACCATCCCAAGGCGACGCTCAAGATCGCGTAGGCGATGAGCGCGGCGGCGAGCACGGCACGGTCGCCGAAGCGGCGGCCCAAGGCTGACCACGCCGGAATGGTCAGAGTGGTGACGATGAGCATGGCGCCCAAGGCCATCCCGACGTCGCGCTCCGCACGGCCGAGGACCTCGGCGATCAGATAAGGCGCGGCGGCCGACACGGCGCCGACCGCGGCCAGCATCGCAAGATAGGATGAACCCAACCAGATAAAGCGGCGGCAGCCGAACGCCAATCGAAGCTGTCGCCCGATGCTGGGTGCCGCGTCGCTGCGCGGTGCAAGCCGCGGCCCATCGAATTTTCGCAGCATCCACAGCGGCGCGGCCATGCAGATGCAGCAGGCGGCCGCGAGCACGGCCGCCATGACGGAGTAGCCGGCTCTGCCGCCGCCGCCGAGGGAGACGAGCACGGGCGCGAGGCCCGCTCCGGCGAGGACGCCCATCATGGCGACGAACATGCGCCAGCGGACCAGCCGTGCCCGCTCGGCCGAATCGAAGCCGATTTCAGGCGGGATGGCGATGTAGGGAACCGCGAACAAGGAGTACAGCGTCGCGAGTGCGAAATACGCGATCCCGATCCACGCCGCGATCGCGGGCAAGGTCGACAAGCGCGGCGGGGAGAAGAGCGCCAAGAATGCCGCGGCGACACCCACGGCGCCGACCGCAAGAAACGGCCGGCGGCGGCCGAATGGGCCCGACGCGCGATCCGACCAGGCACCGACGAGGGGGTCCCAGAGGATGGCCCATGCCTTGGGCACGAAGACGATCGCGGCGGCCCACAGCGCCGGCAGGTGCATGATGTTCGTGCAGTAGTACAGCAGCAGCACGGCGGGTACCGTCGAGAAGACGCCGGTGCCGAAGGAGCCCAGTGAGTAGGAGAAGACGCTTGCGGGAGCGATGCGCGTCAGGGATTCGAGCCTCGCACCCGGCGTTGGCGGCGTCCGCTCGCGGCGTCCGCTCACCCGTTCGGCGGCAGGCAGAGCGACAGCCAATGTCCGACCAGCGCCGGCCGTTCGCCGCCGTCGATCTCGACCCGGCAGTCGAACGTTATGCGCCATCGGCCCTTCTCGTCCTGTTCACGCGCCAGCTCCGAGAAATGACCGCGAATCCTCGATCCGCTCGGCACCGGCGCGACCAGCCGCAACCGGTCGAAACCGTAATTCAAATAAACCCAATCCGTCCCGCTGCGCAACGTACTCGACCCCAGGGCGCTGTGCACCATATGGGTCAACAGCGAAATGGTCAGGAACCCGAACGCGATTGTGCATCCGAAGGGGCTGTTCTGTCGCGCCCAACCCGGATCGACGTGCAAGGGATCCGGGTCGAGCGTAATCGCGCCGAACTGGTCGATCATCGCCTGAGTAATCGTGACCCACTCGGAAACGCCGCCCCGCGGCCCCGCGTCGGGTGTGAAGTTCGTTCTGGCATGTTCCATAGAGTTGTGTGCCTTGATCGTTTACCGAGATTGCTTTCCCGAGTCGTCCTTAAGGCGCCGTGGCGCAAGTCTCAGCGCCCACAGGTACGACGCCGCTCACGGCCGGGAGCGCTTTTTCGACCAGCGCAACCAAGGACAATCCCGGCTGCTCGATGACGGCCGCGTGCGCAGCATTCGGCAGATCCACATACGCCTTATAGGGCGCGCAGACTTTCGCGTAGAACGCCTTGGCCAGGTTGACCGGCGTCTGCCAGTCGTAGCGGCCCATCACGAGAATGTAGGGCACGGCAAACCGCGTACCGACGTCGCGCTCGAGGTTCCAGCCGGAAAGCGTCGGGTGCAGCGTGGTGTAGTAGTCGTTGCCCTTGCCGCCGCGCAGAAGATCGAGCATTCGCCTGTCCGACACAGTCGGGGATTCGATGGTGGCGGCCAAAAAGATTTCATCGAGCGGGCTGGACGAGCCCGTGACGCTATGCCACGAATAGCCGCGCCGGTTCATCTCATCCCATACCGGGTCCATCGCCGCAAAGAACGGCCCGGGCTTCGGGCCCACGGGAACGGGCCCCGCATCCTGCATGCGCTTCACCAGCGCCGGATCACCGGTGCGGCGGCCGAGGTCGAGCAGCAGCCGGCGAATTTCCTCGTAGCTCGACTCCCATCCCGTGATCTGTCCGAAGGCAACGAAGGCGTATAGAAGGTCGGGCCGCCGGTGCGCGATTTCGGCGCCGAGCAGCGTTCCCCAGGATTGCCCGACCAGCACCACCTTCGGCTGGTCCAGACGCTTGCGCAGATAGTCGGTGAGTTCTATCCCGTCCGCGATGTAGCGTTCCTTGGTCGTGGTGCCCTCGATCTTCGCGCTGTCGATGTTGGAGCGCCCGTAGCCGCGCTGATCCCACTGCACGACGACGAAGTAGTCCTCCCAGGGCCGGGCGAATTGATAGGCGATGTCCGAGAGCGCGCCTCCCGGGCCGCCGTGAAGAAACAAGAGCACCGGATTGCGG
>JBARBX010000450.1:0-1528 GCA_049793535.1 Steroidobacteraceae bacterium
ATGTATGGCCCACCCCGAGAGTGCGCGACTTCGGTGGCTGGCTTCGGGAACAACATGCCGCGCGGCAACTCAAGGACGCCGCAGCGCCCCGCATTTTAAGCGAGGTCGAAGAGCGGGAGTTGTGGCGGGCGGTGATCGACTCGAGCGAGGCGGGCCGCGAAATCCTCGAACCGGCCGGTGCCGCGCGCGCGGCGCGGCGCGCCCGTCGCGCGATTTACGAGCACGGGATTCCCCTCGAGGCCGTCTCTGCCTACGCCTGGGGCTCCGAAGAGTCGCGCGCATTTCTGCAATGGAACCGTGAATTCGACGCCCGCTGCCGGCTTTCGGACTGCGTGGGCGCCGATGAGTTGCTTGCGCTGGCTCCTCCGCCCGCGCAGCCCATCGCCTGGATCGAAAGTCCCGCATGGCGGCCGGTGGCACGCCGATGGCTCGAGCACCATGGCCGAATGCTGACTGCGGCCGCGCGCCGCGCGACGGCGAGCCGGGTGTGCGCCGTTTCGCCCGCGGCGGAATTGGCCGCAATCGCCGATTGGGCGCTGCTCAATTTACGCTCGGCGAGGCGGTTTCGCGCGTGGATCTGCATTCCGGATTTGAATCGCCGCCGTGCCGATGTCATCGATGCATTCGACGCGGCGCTGGCGCCGCAGCGCTTTACCCTGTCCGAAAATCCGGACGGCGCGCCTTATGCTGTCGCCGGCGGGACACCGCTCGCCGAGTTCGCACCGGTGCGCGCGGCCTTGGACGTTTTGGCTGCGAACATCGACCCGATGCCCTTCCATGGCTTCAGCGCACTGTTGCGCTCGCATGAGCTGCAGGCGACGGCCGCGGAGGCGGGCGCCGCGGCGCTTCTGGATGTGCAACTGCGCAGGCGAGGTCCGGACGAGGCCGATGCGTCAGGCTGGTTGGCCACCGCGGAACGAATCGCGGCCGCGCAAGGCCTCGGCCCGATCGCCGCCTTGCAGCGGTTGTCCGGCGCGTTCCGGGCGCTCGAGGAATTGCGCGGCAATCAACCCATGAGCCGCTGGGTCGGCGCGTGGATCGCCGCATTCGAGTCGGGACCCTGGGCGCTGCGGCATCGGTGGTCGAGTGCCGAGTATCAAGCGGCGGAGAGGTTCCGCGAGCTGCTGGCGGCGCTCGCGGCGGCCGACGCGTTCTTTGGCACGCAATCGCGCCGCTCGGCGCAGCGCATTTTGCGGCGCGCGGCGCGCGACACGCTCTTTCAAGTGCAGACCGGTGTTCCGCCGATCTGGATCAGCGGGCAGCTCATCGATCCCTGGTTGTGCTACGACGGGTTGTGGATCGGCGGCTGCGACGATGAGCGCTGGCCGCCGGCGGTGGAACCCATTGCCCTGCTCCCCGTGAGACTGCAGCGCGAATTCGGCGTCATTTCCGCCGCGGCGGAATCGCAATTGCAGTTCGCGCTGGACTTGCAGAATCGCTGGTCTGCGCGCGCCGGCCAATGCATATTCAGTTTTGCGAATGCGTGCGACGGCCGCTCGGCGGCGCCCAGTGCTCTGCTGCCCGAGAC
>JBARBX010000451.1:0-2947 GCA_049793535.1 Steroidobacteraceae bacterium
CTAAAGACTTATTTTGCACTATATATAATGCATTTTAAGACCGTAGGTACCACTATTCGTGAGGCTCGAAAATCTGCGGGGCGCACGCAGGCCGACCTCGCAGCCTCGCTCGGCATGAGTAGGGCCACCATTTCCGCGATCGAAAACGGCACTATCCAGGAAATCGGGGTGCGCAAACTGGCAGCGCTATGCGCCGCCATTGGTCTTGATATCCACGTAGGGCCGCAGCGCAGGCGCCCTACCCTGCATGAGCTGAGAGCAGAGCAACGTGCAAGCAAGTTCAAAGCTTGACGTCTTCGCAGGCACACGCCTGGCAGGCACCCTCGCTCGCAGTCAGATCGAAGAGGACGCCTTTCTCTTTGGGTATATCCCGGATTGCCGCGATGAAGACGCCGTTTCTCTGACGATGCCGGTAGTGCGCGATCAGTACGATTCGATGAATGGGCTGTTGCCGATCTTCGAGATGAATCTGCCCGAGGGAGCTCTGCTTGAGCGGCTTCGCATGCAGTTTGCCAAACTCATCCCCAATTTCGATACCCTTGACCTGCTCGCCATCATCGGGCACCCGACGCATCGAACGCCTCTCAGTCGGTGTGTGCCGCTCCGATGATTTTCCGGCGGTCAAGCAACGCATCGCCAAGTTCATGGCTGCAGGCTTCCTGACCCTCAAGGATACGCTAACCTAGTCGGGCTGCGGTTCTGCCAGCGGCTTGATCGCCGCGTGGGAGAATTCGAACGGGGGCACCAGCAGCGCGAGGATTACGGTGCCCAGCGACAACACCAACATGGCCCAGAACGCCAGGTTCAACGCCTGTTCCATGGCGAGACGGACCTGTGCGGCACCGGTCGTCAAACCGGACGCGTTCAGGAGCTGACGGAGCTGATCCGAGGTGACCGGGGCCAGAGTGCCGGAGCGGCTCAACCCATAGTTGAGCACCGCCCCGAGCACAGTGGCGCCGAGCGTGCTGCCGAAATTGCGCGAGAAAATATTCGACGCCGTAACGCTGCCGCGTTGCGATGAATCGACAATCTCTTGTATCAGCACGAGCGAGGGCACGCTGATCAACCCCATGCCGAACCCCATCACCAGAGATCCCATCGCGGCCATGAGCGGTGACGCCAGAGGGGTGAGTGCGACAAAGAACAGGGCGCCCAGGGGCTGGAGGAACGCGCCGGTCAGGAGCAAATGCCGCAGCGGAAACCGGTGAAAAAGACGGGCCGCCAGGGTGGCCCCGGCGGGCCAGCCGATGAGCACGGTGGTCAGTGCGAGCCCGGCAGTGGTCGGCGAGCGTTGCATGACGATCTGCACGTAGATGGGCAGGAACGTGGTGAGCCCAATGAGGGTCATGCTGGCGAACACCCCGACGCCGTTGGTCGCCGCGATGGACCGATGACTCCACAGCGCAAAGGACACCATCGGATTGCTGACGCGACGCTCCAGCAGCACGAAGATCGCGGCTGAAATGCAGGCCAGCGCGACGGCCGCCGCCAGTTGCGTCGGATGGTGATTGCCGACTTCGGTGAGCGCGATCAAAACAGCAGTAACGGCTACCGTGAAGGAGACCGCACCGCCCACGTCGATCGGGCGGCGCTCATGCATGGAATGATCTTTCAGAAATAGGACGTAGCCGGTCGCGGCCAAAAGACCAACAGGAATGTTGATCCAAAAGATCCAGGCCCAGGGCACCGAGCGGATGATGAGCCCGCCCAAAACGGGTCCCACCACCGCCGCGATGGCCCAGACACTGGCAAGGTAGCCCTGCACCTTGCCGCGTTCGCGCGCCGGATACAGATCGGACACGATGGTGACGGCGACCGGCTGCATGGCACCCGCGCCGACCCCTTGAATGAGACGACAGCCAATCATCACCGGCATGGACCATGCAAAGCCTGCCAGCAGCGATCCCAGGAGAAAGATCCCGATCCCCACCAGCATGACCGGCTTGCGGCCGTACACGTCCGCGAGATTGCCGAACACCACCGTGGTGGCGGTTTGCGCCAGCAGATAGGCGGAAAACACCCAACTGTAGAGGCGCAATCCCCCCAGATCGGCGACGATCTGCGGCATCGCGGTGGATACTATGGTCGCTTCGATGGCGAGCATCGCCATCGTCGTCATTACTGAGGCGATGACGAGCGCACGAGCGGATTTCAGCTTCGGCAATTAACAGTTCTCGGAGGGGCGGCGTTGGCCGCAGTGACGCGGCACCGCCAAAGCAGTAGTTTACCTCGCAATCGCTCGCCCGTGTACTCGCACAATGGGATCAGGCCGCCCGATCGTATGAGAGTTCCGTCACGTTTGGACGACACGCGAGCGCAATTGGTTCCCCACGCGACCGCTGCTCGGGCTACTTCGCCTTTCTCGGCGGCGCGCGCTTCGTCGGCCGTGTCTTTTGTCGAGAAACTTGGGTCCGGCTCGCGCTTTTCTTGGCAGCCGTCGCAATGCGACCTTGGATTAGGTTCACCGAAACGGTGTCTCGTACCACGACCCCGGCCGCCGTCGAGGTCTGAAACACAACATCCAATGTCTTGGCGTCGGTCGAAATCGTCAGGAATCCGAATTCGACGATGGGCGCCACCGCGAGCGTGTCGTCGCCCACGACGGTTCCCGCGGGCGGTTGTTTGGCGATGGGCGGCGTGGCCGCAAAGCCGCCGCTCCCCGCCACAATGTAGGGAATCTGCTGGCCGCTCGGCGTGCGATGCGTGAATCGCTGGTAGAGGTGGGCGTGTCCCGAGAGCACGATATCAGGCCAGAGTCCGGCGGCGGTGAAGCAGGCGTCGAGGTCTTGTTGCAGACCCGTCGATCCGCCGTGCACGGCGTCAATGGACAATGGGGGATGGTGCACCGCCAGCACGACACTCCTCTGATTGGCCTGCCGTTGTGGCTTCAGACGGGCGAGTTCGGCCTTTAGGAACGCCAGTTGTTCGTCGCTGATCGGTAGGCGGC
>JBARBX010000452.1:0-6123 GCA_049793535.1 Steroidobacteraceae bacterium
CGCCTGGTCATTGTCGGGACAGGTATAGCGCAGGAAATACCAGGAGGAGTCCACGAAGGTGTCCATGGTGTCGGTTTCGCGCCGCGCCTCGGCGCCGCATCGCGGGCACGCCACCTTGAGAAATGCCTCGTCCTTGAGTAGCGGATTGCCGCTGCCGTCGGGCACGAGATCCACCGGCAGTACCACCGGCAATTGATCGTCGGGCACCGGCACGGTGCCGCAGGCGGTGCAATGAATCACGGGGATGGGGCAACCCCAATATCGCTGCCGCGATATTCCCCAATCGCGCAATCGCCAGGTGATTTGCTTTTCACCCAGGCCCACGCGATTCAAATCGGCCGCAATTGCCTCGACGGCAGCCTGGAAATCCAAACCGTCGTATTTTCCGGAATGGATGCAGCGGCCATGTTCGGCATACCAGGGCGCCCAGGCGTGCGTGGAGTACTCGCGGCCCGCGACGTCGATGACGGGTTTGATCGGCAAGTGATACTTCTTGGCGAATTCGAAATCCCGTTCATCGTGCGCCGGCACTCCCATCACCGCGCCCTCGCCGTAGCTCATGAGCACGTAGTTCCCCACCCACACCGGCACCGCTTCGCCGCTGATGGGATGGCGCACGGCGAGGCCGGTGGGCATGCCCCTCTTTTCCTGCGTCGCGAGATCCGATTCGATCGCGGGACCGCGCTTGCACGCCTCGATGAAGCCCGCCAATTTGCCGTTGTGACGCGCGGCGTGCGCGGCGAGCGGGTGTTCGGCGGCTACTGCGCAGAAGGTCGCGCCCATGAGCGTATCCGCCCGCGTGGTAAAGGCGTGCAGGACGCCGGCGGCGAGCCCGTCGATCTCATAAGGGAATCCAATCCGCACACCCACGCTCTTGCCGATCCAGTTGGCCTGCATGGCGCGCACGCGATCCGGCCATCCGGGCATCTGATTCAAGGTCTGGAGCAGATCCTCGGCATAGTCCGTGATCTTGAGGTAGTACATCGGGATCTCGCGCTTCTCGACGGGCGCGCCGGTGCGCCAGCCGCGGCCGTCGATCACTTGCTCGTTGGCGAGCACGGTCTTGTCGACGGGATCCCAATTGACCACCCCGGTCTTCTGGTAGGCGATGCCCTTCTCCAGCATGCGCAGAAACAGCCATTGATTCCAGCGATAGTACTCAGGCCGGCAGGTCGCAATCTCCCGGCTCCAATCCAGGCCGAACCCCAAGGATTGGAGCTGGGATTTCATGGACGCGATGTTGTCGAAGGTCCACTTCGCCGGCGGCACACCATTCGCCATGGCGGCGTTCTCCGCGGGCAGCCCGAAGGCATCCCAGCCCATGGGCTGCAGGACATTTTTGCCGTTCATGCGCATGAAGCGCGCCAGCACGTCGCCGATGGTGTAGTTGCGCACATGTCCCATGTGCAGGCGGCCGCTTGGATAGGGGAACATCGACAGGCAATAATACTTCTCGCGTGCGCGATCCTCCTTGGCCTCGAAGCAACGCTCGCGGTCCCAATATTGTTGTGCCTCCGCTTCGACGGCGGCGGGTTCGTATCTTTCTTGCATGATTGGGCCTCAGAATACCCGACGGCCCCGTGGCCGTGAACTCAATTGACCTCGGATTAAGCATGCTTAAGCTCCCATTCCCCGCCTTGTTCGGCCTCGTCACCTTGAGCGGCTGCCTGTGGTTTCTGGCAGTGACACCCTTCGATCTGTCCGCCTTGGCTTGGATCGCCGCGGTTCCGATGCTGTTCGCGGTCGATCGGGCCCCAAGCCTCAAGCAGGCATTGTTCCTCGGCTGGTGGGCCGGAGCGGTCGAGACGGGCGGCGGCTTCTACTGGCTGATCGACGTGATGCAGCGCTTCGCCGACTTTCCGTGGGTGGCGGCCGTGGCAGTGTTCCTGCTGTTTTGCGCCCTGCGCGCCCTGATATTTCTGCTGTTCACCGCCCTCGTGTGCGGCATTCGCCGGCGGCGCCGGGTGCCCCTGACTTGGCTCGCGCCTTTGGCGATGGTCAGCAGCGAGCTTCTGGTGCCGCAACTGTTTCCCTGCGGCCAGTGGATTTCCCAGGCCTGGAATCCGCATGTCATCCAAATCGCCGAACTCACCGGCCCTCTTGGCGTGACGGCGCTGTTGATGACGGTCAATGGCGCCATTTTCGATTTGGCGGTGGACGGCCGCGCCGCACGCTATCCCGCGATGGCGGCGGCAGCGCTGCTGGCGGCGGCGCTGCTCTTCGGCGTCATGCGCATGCGCCAGATCGACGACATCGTGGCGCATGCACCGCGCTTGCAGGTCGGCCTGGTGCAGCCGAATTTCGCCTACACCGTGGATGGCGGGCCCTCGCGCGAAGAGGACATCCGTCAGTTGACCGCCTTGCAAGCCGAGTCGCGCCGCCTGCAGAGCGCGGGCGCGCAGCTTCTGGTGTGGAGCGAGGGCGCATATCCTGCGACCCTGCCGCGAGATTTCGCCGTCGACTTCGCGCCCGAGTTCGAAGGCGCGATCCGGCGCGGGTTCGACATACCGACCGTCATCGGCGCCGACATGTACGATCCTCGCCACGAAGACGCCTTCAATTCCGCCATTCTCCTCGACCGCGACGGACGAGTGGCGGGCCTGTACGACAAAGTGCGGCTGCTCGCCTTCGGTGAATACATTCCCGGCATCGAAACCTTCCCCTGGCTGCGGAAATTGCTGCCTCCCGGCACCGGCCAGTTCACCGCCGGCAAGGGCCCGGCCGTTCTGACTCTGCACGGCCCCGGCGGGCAAGTCTGGGCTCTCGGTCCCGTGATCTGCTATGAGGACATTCTGCCGGGATTCCTGCGCACCCTCGGAAAGCTGCACCCCAATCTGCTGGTCAACCTGACCAGCGATTCCTGGTTCGGCGCCGACACCGAACCTTGGGAACATCTGGCGCTGTCGGTGTTCGCCAGCGTCGAGCTGCGCGTCAGCATGGTCCGCGCCGTCAATTCCGGCGTTTCCGCCCTGATCGATCCGAACGGCCGGCTGCTGCGGAAAACCTACGCCGACGATCCCTATCGCAGCCCGCATCCGGAGGACGGCATCGTGGTTGCCGCGCCATGGATGGCGGGCGGCCACACCTGGTACGTGGCCGTGGGCAATCTGTTCGCCTACCTGTGCATGACGGCAACCCTGATGCTCGCGGTGTGGCCACGAGGACGGCTGCGGGGGCGAAGTTGGTTTCCGTCCCGCATCAGGCTAGGATCGAGCCGATAGTTGTCGAGCGGCAAGTGTCGACGCGACAAATTGCGACCGCCACCGAGGGGAACCGGGCAGTGTGGAGTTCGTTCCATGCGGGTTGAATCGCGCTGTATGGTGCGGCGGGTTGCCATGGTGCTGCTGCTCGCGGGCGCGGCCGTGAGCTTCAGCTCCGGTGCTGCCGCGCCCGCGGAACGATTCGCGACCTTCATCGAGTTGAACGGTCCCATCGGGCCGGCGATGAGCCGCTACGTCGAACGCTCTCTCGCGGGTGCCGGCAACCGACACAGCACCGTGGTCATCCTCCAATTGGATACGCCCGGCGGTCTCGACACCTCCATGCGCGACATCATCAAGGCCATACTCGCTTCGCCGGTGCCGGTCGTGAGCTATGTTGCGCCGGGGGGAGCGCGGGCGGCGAGCGCCGGAACCTACATTCTGTACGCCAGCCACTTCGCAGCAATGGCTCCGGCCACCAATCTGGGTGCCGCGACACCGATTTCGATCGGTGGCGAGCCAAGTGCACCGCCTGCGACGGCCCCCGCAGACTCCGGCGGCGACAAGAAGCAACCGGCTCCCGAGGTGATTCCTCCGGGCAATGCCCATGAGCGCAAGGCGGTCAACGATGCCGTCGCCTACATACGCTCGCTGGCGCAATTGCGCGGGCGCAACGCCGAGTGGGCCGAAGCCGCAGTGCGCGGAGCGGCGAGCCTGTCCGCCGACGACGCACTCAAACAAAACGTGATCGACATCGTCGCCAAGGATGTGCCGGATCTACTGCGGCAGCTTCAAGGGCGTAACATCAAAGCGGCGGACCAGGAGATCACCCTCGACACCCGGAATCTCGCGGTGCACCGCGTCGCGCCCGACTGGCGCACGCGCCTTCTGTTGGTGCTGACCCACCCCACCATCGCCTACGGACTGCTCTTGGTGGGCATCTACGGGCTGCTGCTCGAGGGCTACAACCCCGGAGCGGTGCTGCCCGGCGTGGTCGGCGCGCTCGCGCTGCTGCTCGGGCTCTATGGATTGCAGCTACTCGCGGTCAACTATGCCGGCCTCGCTCTCATGGCGCTGGGAATCGGATTGATCGTCACGGAATTCTTCATGCCGGCGTTCGGCTCCCTGGGCGTCGGCGGACTTGCGGCATTTGTCGTCGGATCCATCATACTATTCGACAATGATGCTCCCGGACTGCAAGTGGCAATGCCGCTGATCGTGGGTATCGCCGTCGCCGGCGGACTCGTCATCGTCATTATCGGCTGGCTGGGGGCGCAGGCACGCCGCCGGCCGCCAAGCACCGGTGTCGAGACCATGATCGGCGCGGCCGTCGAAGCGGTCGGCGACTGTGGGGATAAATGCGTCGTGCGCTACGGCGGAGAATTATGGAACGCCCGCACATCGAGTCCGCTGCGGGCCGGCCAACAGGCGCGCATAGTGAAAGTCGTGGATCTGACGCTCTGGGTGGAGCCGCAATAGAAACAAGGAATCACCGATGAATATATCGTTACCCGTCATCGTCGTCATATTGCTGCTGCTGATTTTGAGTTCGATCCGCATCCTCAAGGAATACGAGCGCGGCGTGATGTTCACGCTCGGCCGATTTACCGGTGTCAAAGGCCCCGGCGTGCGGCTGGTGCTGCCGGCGATTCAGCAGATGAAGAAGCTGGAACTGCGCACCGTGGTCCTGAACGTGCCGAAGCAGGACGTGATATCCAGGGACAACGTCTCGGTCAAGGTGAGCGCAGTGGTTTACTTTCGCATCGTCGATCCGGAAAAGGCCATTCTGCAGGTCACCAATCCCTGGGAGGCGACCAGTCAGCTCGCGCAGACGACGCTGCGCTCGGTGTTGGGTCAGCACGAAATGGACGAGATGCTGGCGCAGCGCGACAAGCTCAACGCGGCCATTCAGCAGATTCTCGACGCGAATACGGCGGCCTGGGGCATGAAAGTGACCAACGTCGAAATCAAGGACATCGATCTGGATGAGACCATGATCCGCGCCATGGCGCGTCAGGCCGAGGCCGAACGCGGCAGGCGCGCCAAGGTGATCCACGCCGAAGGCGAGAAACAGGCGGCGCAAACGCTGGCGGAGGCCGCCAGAATCCTGTCGAGCGAGCCTGCATCCATGCAATTGCGGTATCTGCAAACCTTGGCGGACATTTCCGGCGAAAAGAGCTCGACGATCGTATTCCCGCTGCCGCTGGATCTGATCGCGCCGCTGCTGCAATCCTTGAAACGCGGCTAACTACGCCCGCAGGGCGGCCGACAGTGCCCGCAACGCCGGCAGAATCTCTTCGGGTTGGCGCATGGACCGGCGCGCCGCTCCAACCGCCCGGCGCACATTTTCCGGGGTCTCGCCCTTGGCGACTCGGACGATGGCAGGATCCCGGCATGCCGCCAATGCGTCGACCCAATCGGCGGGCTGCAAATTGCGAAAACGCCGTGTGACGAAACGGGTTGCTCTGAATGCCGGAGCCATCTCCTCCACGCGCGCGACCGCTGCAACAAAGGCGCCCGGCGTTCGCATGGGTGTCGCGGGGTCCAAAGCGTTGGAGAGCGCCGTGAGCGCATCGGCGATTCGCCGCCTCAGCGCGCCGGTCGACCGCACCGGGAGAACGAACCAAGCAGAGGCAATGCCGACGACGGCACCGATCGCTATTTCTTCCAGACGCGGCCAGAGCATGCGCGGCGCCGGTGCACCCGCAAAGCCCTGCAGCAAAGCCAGCGCCAGCGTGACAAACAGCGCCCACCAGGCATAACTCAAAGGCCGTAACCACATGCCGAGGAAAACAGCGCCGAGGATGAGCACGGTGGTTGTCGTGTCATGGTCCGCGGCGGGATGGCCGATTGACAAGGCCAGGAGCGTGCCGGCCGCGGCGCCGAGTACCCGCAATGCGCTCTTGTACACAACGTCCAACCG
>JBARBX010000453.1:0-5892 GCA_049793535.1 Steroidobacteraceae bacterium
CGGCGAAGGTGCATCTCAAAGTGCTCTCCGACTGGAGCCAGAAAACGATCTACGACGTCATCGCCGTGATGCGCGGCACGCAAGAGCCCGACCGCTGGATCATTCGCGGCAACCACCACGATGGCTGGGTGTTCGGCGCGACCGATCCCTTGGCCGGTCAGGTGGCATTGATGGCGGAGGCCAAGGCGATCGGCCGGTTGTACCAGGAAGGCTGGCGGCCGCGCCGCACCCTGGTGTACGCAAGCTGGGACGGCGAAGAACCCGGCCTTCTGGGTTCCACCGAATGGGCCGAAACCCATGCGGCCGAGCTTCAGGCCAAGGCGGCTCTGTACGTCAACTCGGACACCAATGGCAGGGGATTTCTCGACGTCGATGGCAGTCACGAGCTGCAGCATTTCGCGAGCGAAGCGGCGCGCGACGTCAAGGATCCGGAAACCGGCGTCAGCGTCCTGGCGCGGGCCGTGGCGAGGGAACACGTCGCCGACTATGAATCGGATGCTCACGGCGGTACGGCCGGACATGAGAGCGCGAGCACCGATTTGAAGCTCGGCGCGCTCGGCTCCGGCTCGGATTTCACTCCGTTCCTTCAGCACCTGGGCGTGAATTCGCTGAACCTGGGCTTCGAGGGAGAGGCGGATTACGGCGTCTACCATTCCGCCTACGATTCATTCGATCACTTTCGACGCTTCGTCGATCCGACGTTCGAGTACGGCGTGGCGCTTGCCAAGGTGGCGGGCCGGTTGATGCTGCGCGCCGCGCAGGCGCAATTGCTGCCGGCTCACGAAAGCGACTTCGCCGCCTCGATCGCCGGATACGCCGACGAGCTGCACAAGCTCGCCGACAGCATGCGGATAAAGACACGCGCATTGTCCAAATTGCTGGATGACGGCGCGTTCAAATTGGCGGCGGACCCCGCCAGGCCGCGCGCGCCGCCGCCGCAGGCAGGGGAGGTTCCCTACCTGAATTTCGCCGAACTCGACAACGCCGTTGCAAAGCTCGAGCAAAGCGCGAAGGCGTTCGACAAGGAGTACGCACGGCTGCAAGCCGGCGAAGCCGCGGGCGCGGATGCGGGCCGGGAACGGATGAACGCCACGCTGACCGACCTCGAGCAAACCTTGACCGATCCGAACGGCCTGCCCGGCCGCGGCTGGTACCGGCACATGATCTATGCCCCGGGCCTGTACACGGGGTACGGCGTGAAGACGCTACCCGGCATCCGCGAAGCCATCGAGGAGCGCCGCTGGGAAGAGGCCGATCGATACATAGGGGTGGTCTCGCGCGCGATCAACGCCTACAGTGAGCGTTTGGATCGCGCCATTGCAGTTCCATAAAGTCCAGGCAATTTCTAAGGAGACGAACGATGACCGATGAAAAGCAGCAAAAGTTCACCGCCAAAGTGCGCCGCGGTCTGGTGTGGGTGCATTCGGTCGCGGGCGCCGAACTCGCCAGGAAAAAGGCGGAGGCGACCGGTGTCAGGATCGAAGGGTTCACCGCCGCCGAACTCGCCGACGTCGAGTCCGCGCTGACGTGGATAGGCCAGAACAAGGAATCGAAGAGTTCCGAGCCCGCGGCCTAGGAACGGGGAGCCTGTCTGAGTATTCTGCGTGAGCCGCGGTGGCTCTGCTGATTCGCGGCGGTACCTTTGCGGGCCGCCGCGAAGCTGCGCGCGCTGCGAAACTTAGGACTGCGATACACTAGCGATATGGCCCGCAAACGCTCCCTGGTCGTCGACGACTCGAAGTCGGCCCGCGTCATCTTGAGCCGCATGCTCGAGAAATACGACATTGAAGTCGACATGGCCGAATCGGCCGAGCAGGCCATCGAGTACCTCAAGAGCAATCGCCCCGACGCGATATTCATGGACCATCTGATGCCGGGCATGGACGGATTGCAGGCCGTGCAGGCCATCAAGGGCAATCCGCAGACGGCCATGATCCCGATCATGATGTACACCTCGCAGGAAGGTGAGCTGTACGTGGGGCAGGCGCGCGCCCTCGGCGCCATGGGCGTACTGCCCAAGCAAGTGCGCCCGGTCGACGTGTCGAAGGTTTTGTACGAATTGCACTTGCTGCCGGACCGGCGCGACATGACCGAATCCGCGCTGGCGCCGGTGGAGGTGGAGGAAGGCGCGGCGGTCGCAAAGGCTCCGGCGGCCTCCGCGGCGTCTGCGGCCTCCGCTCGGCCGGCCGCGACCGTCGATTGGGGACGCCGGCTCGAATCCGCGATCAAGGACCAATCGGTCGACGTGCGGCGCTTCATCGTCGCCACCCTGGATAGCTTCGCCGCGCGCATCGTGAGCGATGTGCGTGGCTCGATACCGGCGCCGACATTGGAGTTCCCGCCGGCGCCGGCACGCGCGGCGCGGTCGTGGTGGCCCTGGGCCGTGGCAATGACGACGGTGTGCCTCGCGGCGGGGCTGCTCGGCGCAGGCTGGCTGCAAACGCGCGACGAATTGGCGAAGTCGCGCGCCGAAGTCGCCGCACTGACAGCGGCAAATTCTGAATTGCAGCATGCCCGCTCCGAACTGTCGGCGACGGTCAGGGATCTCACCGCCGCGCTGTCGGCGGCTGCCGCGGTTACCGGGGCGGCACCAGCGAACGGCGCCGCCGGCAACGCACCGTTCGCGCCGCGAGTTGAACTCGTGCCTTACGGAGAAATTCCATTCGACCGCGCACGTCTCGAGGTGCTGCGCGAGTTGCTGACCAAACTCGAGGCGCAGGGATTTCACGGTGTGTTGAAAATCACCAGCTACGCCGGACTTTTCTGTCTCGCCGGTAACGCCGCCGAGGGATTCTCACTCGCCCCGCCGAGCCTACCCCTGGGTAAGTGCGAATTGATCGGCAATCCGTTCGAAGACTCCCTGTCGGGTCAACAGCGGCAATCGCTGGCGTTCGCGAACTTGATCGCCGGGATGCGCCAGCGCTCGGGGGGTGCGATCACCGTCGCCATCGAAAATGCCGGCAGCGGGCGCCCGGGCACTCCGTATCCGGCGCGAGCCGAGTCGCTCACGGCAGGGGAGTGGAATCGCGCGGCGGCGGCCGACAACCGGGTCGAGTTCGCGGCTGAAAGCAGCTCCGGACAATAGCCAAGAGGGCCGCGCCGCGGCCCTCCGGTTCAGAAGGCAACTCTGAAGAAGGCTTCGGGACCCTTGGAGTCCAGGTCGAAGTACCCTGAGGTCTTCGGCTGGCGCGACTCGATGTCCGCTCGCGACGCGGTGTAGCCCAGCGCGAACGATATATTCGGCCGATAGCGGTACAGAGCCGCGAATTCATAGAATCCCACGGAACCGGTAAGGTGATCGACCGCCAGCTTGAAGTACTGCGCCCGGCCATCGAGGTAAAATCGTTTGCTCAGCACATAGGTGGAATCGAGGCCGAAAGTCGGAAACGGGCCTGCCTGGTCTTCCGTTTCATTCACGTGCCGCGTCTCCGTGGCAACGCGGGCGCGGGCTGAGAGATCCGTGTCATTGATGCCGAAGGTCGCGGCCAGCTCGAATTTCTCGCGATGGATGAACGAGTATTCGTAGGTGATGCCGAGCGTGCGCAGGCTCAAGGTGGTCTCGACGGGATCTCCCACTTGCAGCACCGAGTCCTTGAACACGATCGGAGTGCCGGCGAGGGTGACCTGGCCGGTGCGGTCCAGGCTGAAATAGTCGAAGCGCAGCCGGTTGCGCTCGCCGACCCGTATCATGGCTTGAAATTTGGGCTCGAAGTCCGAGCTGTCCAGGCCCAACACGCTCTCCGCGTTGATGGCCGTGCCGGGCAATCCCGTGCTCGAGTCCAACTGCATGTTGGTGGTATTGGATAGATGTTCGATCCCAAGCGAGAGACGGACGCGTTCGTCGGTGGGGCTCAGGTAGTCGTCTGCGTGGGCCGGGGCCGCGACTTGGACGAGGGCTGCGATGAGCGCAAATTTCAACACAGCCATGCCATTCTTGATCATGTCGGTCTCCTCAAAATCAATTGATCCGTTGCGGCCCGCCTCGCGGCCCTCGGCAAGGAGGCATCGATGCGCGACAACACGTGGGCCGCGGCCGCGCGCCAGCCGGTGAGCTTGCCGCCATAGATGCCGAGCACCCGCGGGTTGGGTTCGCGGTCGGTGGTGAAGATGGTCTCTCGGGACCGGTCGAATGCCGCTTGACTGGCGGCCGGTAAAACGCGCAATCCGGCGAAGCGCTGCGTGATGTCCTCGCGCCCCAGCGCCCTGAAAGCCGGGAAGTAGTGGTGTGCGACGGCGAGCAGGTAGTCCTCTTCCGACGGCAACGGATGCGCCTTTCCCGGTTCGCCGTGGTAGGGCGTTTCCGTGGTGCCGATCAACGTGGCGCCGTGCCACGGCATCACGAAAACCGCGCGGCCGTCGGTGGGACTCTCGACATAGTAGATCCCGGCAGTCACCGCCAGCGGCAGGACGATGTGCGTACCCTGCACGAGATCGACCTCCGGGATCGCAATGGCCGGCCGGACGAGGCCGGCCACCTGCGTGGCCCACGGGCCCGCCGCATTGACGAGCACCCGGGCCGTGCATTCCACCGCGGCGCCGTCCCGGGCGTACGACACCGTCACGCCGTCCTCGGCCAGGACGGCACCCGTGAACCTCGCAGGCATCGCAAGCTCGGCGCCCAACGACAGCGCCGACTGCACCACCGCGCGGGTGAGCAGGGCGTCATCCGTCTGCGCGTCGTGGTAACGAATGACGGCGTCGAGATTGCGGGTATCGAGGCCGTCGAGCGCCGCCCATTCGCGCCGCGGCACCGAGCCGAAACGGGTACTGGCATCGAAGCCGCCGAGCAGTGCGTACATCCACAATCCGAGCTTGAGCTGCCAGGGCCGCCGTCGAGTGTCGCGATACACCGGCAGGAAGAAGGGCTTGAGCTCGACCAGCTCGGCCGCGATTCGCAGGTGTATGGCGCGCTCGCGCAGACTCTCGCGCACGAGCGCGAACTGGCCGGATTCGAGATAGCGCAGACCGCCGTGAATCAATTTGCTCGAGCGGCTGGAGGTGCCGCTCGCAAGACCCAGCCCTTCGATCAGCAGTGCGCTGTGACCCGCCGCGAGGGCGGCCTGCAGTACCCCGGCTCCATGAATGCCGCCGCCGACGATGACTACATCGTATTGTTTCATTGACCTTAGGCTTTCGAGAAATTGCACTAGGATGCGTGAATACGCGGGACTCTTCCAGGCGCTTCGCGCCGAAACTACGGGGTGGAAGCCACCCCGTCTGATTGGGTTGTCGCCAAACGCAAACAATCGTGGGAATTTTCGCTACGCACCCCGTGCGACGCATGCATCGCACCGATCCTAGCCTCCGCGCTTTTCCTCGAATTGCAGCAGCGGCGCGTCGGAGGTGACTTCGATTTCGCCGTCGACGATGGCGCCCTTGGCGATGGCGATGGTGCGAGCGCTGACCTTGCCGCGGATCACCGCGGTATAGCCGATCTCCAGTTTGTCCTTGACGCTGAGACCGCCTGTGATCTTGCCGGCGACGATGGCCTGTTGCGCCTGGATGAATCCGTGCCATGATCCCGTGGCGGACAAGTTGAGGGCACCCTGCAGTTCACCGTCGCCGTGCACTTCGCCGGACACCACGAAATGCCCGGCGCCGCGAATGTTGCCGACGAACACGGATTCGGCGCCGATGAAAGTCGGAGTACCCCAACTGCCTTCCAAAAATCGCCGTTTCTCTGCGCTCATGGGGGCATTATCCTATTCAGTGCGGACCGTGATGTGACGAGCTTGGCGTCGCCGCGACATCGCGAATGGAAGTACAATGCAGATCTGAAGGAAATCTCTCGCGAGTTTGCAAATGGTCACGAACAAAGCGGTCTTGGGTCTCGGTTTGGCATTGCTGCTCGGCTTAAGCGCCTGCAGCCGTCAGCAAAGCGACTGTGAAAAG
>JBARBX010000454.1:0-2226 GCA_049793535.1 Steroidobacteraceae bacterium
CGCCAACAGAGACGCCGCCGCGCCGTGCAATACGCCCATCTGATCCAAAAGCTCGCGCATGTGCTTGGCGCCGGCGCCGGACGCCGACTGGTAAGTCATGGCGGTGATCCATTCGACCGCGTCCGCGCGCAGCAATCCGCCGACGGCCATGAGCATCAGCGAGACGGTGCAATTGCCGCCGATAAAATCCTTGATGCCCGCATCGAGCGCCGCCTGCATCACCGGTAAGTTCACGGGATCCAAGACGATGACGGCGTCCTTGCGCATGCGCAGGCTGGAGGCGGCGTCGATCCAATAGCCCCGCCAGCCCGCGGCGCGCAGCCGCGGATGGATGGCGTCGGTGTACTCGCCTCCCTGGGTGCTGATGAGTACGGGTAGCCGGGCGAGCGCCGCGATGTCGTTGGCATCCATGACCCGCGGCTCGAATCCCGCCGCGCCCGCGACCGACGGAGCGGCAGCGCCGATTTGCGAGGTGCTGAAAAACGTCGGCCGAACGAATTTGAAGTCGGACTCCTCGCGCATTCTGTCGAGAAGCACCGATCCCACCATTCCGCGCCAGCCGATGATGCCTATTTCCGTCATTATTCGATCATAAACTCCGCCGCGGGGGGCCGTAGATTATAATTCGACCCCATGGCGTAGCCGTAGGCTCCGCAGTTCGCGATGAGAAGCACGTCACCTTCGTGCGTCTGCGGCAGCCAGCGGTCGGCCCCGAGCTGGTCCGCGGTCTCGCAGATCGGACCGACCACGTTGACCTGGGTGCTCAGCGGCTCATCGAGGCGCGTCAAATTGCGGATGTCGTGATGGGATCCGTACAACGCAGGTCTGATCAGGGAATTCATACCGGTGGCGATGCCCACGTACTGAACATCGCCCTTGCCTTTGAGTTGGGTCACGACCGCCACCAGCACCCCCGCCTTGGCCACCAAGAACCGGCCGGGTTCCATCCAAAATTCCATGTGCGGAAAGTCCTTGGACAGCGCGGCGACTCCGCGATCGAGCAACCTCAAGTCGATTTCAGCGTGCCCGAGCTGTTCGGGCACGCCGATTCCGCCGCCCAGATCCACGACGGTGACCTGCGGGAATCGCGCCGCCAACTCCGCCAGCAAGGCGCCGGTCTCGGTCCAGTTGTCCACGTTGAAAACGCCGCTGCCGGTGTGCGCATGCAGTCCGGTGACCCGCACCCCGGCGCGCTGCGTCAACGCGACCAGTTCGTCCGCTTCGGACAGGGGCACGCCGAATTTGGAGTGGACTCCGCCCGTGCGCACGTGCTGGTGGTGCCCTCGGCCGAATCCCGGATCGATGCGCAAAAAAATCTCTTTGCCGCGGAACACCTCCGGCCACATCTTGAGCGGATACAAGTTGTCGAGGGTGACGCGCACGCCGCAGCTCAAACTATATTCGTATTCGGCGCGGGGTGCGAAGTTGGGAGTGAACAGTACCCGCTCAGGATCGAGTGCCGGCACGGCGGCAAATGCATGTTCGAGCTCGCCCTGCGAGACGCACTCCAGAGTGAGGCCGGCGGCATATACCTGCCGCAGGATTTGCGGATGCCAATTGGCCTTCATGGCGTAGGCCCAGCGCTTCACCGACCGCACGCCCCGCACCGCCGCGATGGCCTCATCCAATGCCGCCGCGCTGTAGACGAACGCGGCCGATTCGCGGCTGGCAATCTCGATCAGCCGGCGGCGGCGGCGCGGCTCCTGCCACCAATTCACCGGTTGTGCGGAGATCTTCTCCTCGGAGAATAGCTGCTGCCAGGTCGGCCCCAGGACCTTGTCCGAGCCGATGCTCTGAATGAGACGCTCGTGCAGCTGCTGCACCAGGCGATCGCCCTGCGACTCGTCGATGACGAAGGTGAAGTTCAGGTCGTTCGCGGCCTGGGTCACCAAGTAGATCTTGTGATCCTGGAACAACTCGAATGCCGAGCCCAGCTCATGCAGGATGCCGCGAATGTTGTGGCCCAGCAGACTTAAAGAAGCGCAAGGCCCGAGAATCTCAACGCGGCACAGCCCGCCGAGGGCCGCCGTCAGGCGATCGAGCGCCGCGGAGTCCAGGGTGTTGGCCGCGGGATCCAGGGAGACCGTGACATTGGTCTCCGAGGTAGACACGAGATCCACCGACAGGCCTTCTTGCTTGAAAATCTGGAATGCATCGGCCAGGAATCCCACCTGATGCCACATACCCGGGCTGTCCATGGAAACGAGCGTGATGCCCTTCTTGATC
>JBARBX010000455.1:0-3668 GCA_049793535.1 Steroidobacteraceae bacterium
GCGTGGTCGAGGGACTGCGTGACGCTCTTACCGTGGTCCAAGCCGCGGGCGCCGATCCACGGCAGTTTGCGGGACTCATCACACAGGCTTTGTTTCCGACGCCGGTGTACCAAACCTTGAGCGGCGCGCTCGCCAAACAGCTTCTGGCCGGCGGACAAGCGATTGCCAACCCCTTCATCAAGAGCGCGCTGATGTCGGCCGCCTCGGCGGATCGACTCGGCGTGGCAGCGCCTCTCGCGCATCAGATAGCGAAGCTGGAACTGCCGCTGCCTCTTCCCCTCTCGCCGATATAATCGCGCGATTGCCGGCTGCTGGGGTGGCATGCAGGATATGACCTTTGTCTGCGCCGACGGCGGGCGGCTGCGCTATTGCACCGCCGGCGCGGGGTATCCCGTGGTCCTGATCCATGGTCTCGGCCTCGATGCATGCATGTGGGAGCCCCAATGGCCGGTATTGCAGCGCGAATTTCGCGCCATCCGATACGACATCCGCGGATTCGGAGCTTCGACGGTCCCTGAGGCGCCGTACAGCCACTCTGACGACCTTCTCGGCTTGCTCGATTTTCTCGAGGCGCGTCCCGCCCATGTCATCGGGCTCTCGTTCGGCGGCCGGTTGGCGCTGCGTTTTGCGCTCGATCATCCGAACACGGTCAAGTCGCTGACCCTGATCGACTCGGCACTGGAGGGGCATTCCTGGAGCGAGGACTGGAATCAGAAGATGAACTCCGTTTTGAGCGAGGCCGGACGCGGCGACCTTAAAGCCGCCAAACAGCTTTGGTTGGCCCACGATCTGTTCGCTTCCGCACGGCGCAACGTCAAGCTCGCTGCCGACCTTGCGGTCATGGTGGAACGCTACACGGCCTGGCATTGGTGGAACCCGGATCCCGTGCGCAGGTCCGCGGTGCCCACGGCCAAGGCACTGGCGACGTTGCAATGCCCCACGCTGGTGCTCATCGGGGAGCTCGATCTGCCGGACTTCCAGGCCATTGCCCGGCGTCTTGCCGCGGAGATTCCGCGCGCGACGTTGCACACCATCGCCGGTGCCGGACACATGGCCAGCATGGAAGCCCCGGACGCGGTCAATGCACGGGTGCTCGCACATCTGCGCGCCAGCGCGTAGCCGGACTACTTTTCGACCACGACCTCGCTGATCTGAATGATGGGGGTCAGGTCGGTATAGTTGGGAATATCGGCGAGGATCTCGTTCGCGTGCGGACCGAATCCCGCCTGGAAGCTCTCGACCGAATCGCAGAAAATATGGCACATGCCGATGTAGGTTGCGGATTCGCCGGGAGCGCCGCCTGCGAGCCCCTTGTCGACCGTGTAATACTTGCAGCGGGCGCCCATCCTGCTCTTGACGAGAGGCATGTGCTTGTCGCGGTAGTATTCGTGGTTGAATCGCGCACCGGGCTTGTTGGGGTACATCACACTGACTTTGATCACGGATTCTCTCCTCGGGTCTTTTGGGGGATCAATGCAGAAACTCATCTGTCTTATTTTGCTCTTGTCGCTGGCCGCTTGCAGCGTCTGTAAAAGCTCGGACTCGCCCGAAGTGTGCAGAACCAAGCAGCGGGATCATTCACAACCCAGCCCCTGAGGGCGAGCTCACCGGAAGCGGCCGAGGAGGTGGGCAGACTGGCTGGAGACAAACGTGGGCAGCCTTTTCAAACGCCATCCGCGGTAAAAATGTATGACGAGTTGATCGTCACGTGCGGCTCAACCGCACCCGCCTGAGTGCCTTAAGCCGTCGAGAGGCGCTGAAGAACCTGCTGCTACATTCGCGCGCGGAATAGCGTCGCGATATTGCTCAGGGGTTCGACTGACTGACAACGGGCGGGGCGCTCGCATCGCCGGAGGGCGTCGCGGGGGTTCCCGGAGCCGCGGGCGCCGGCGGTTCGACCGGCACCAAGGGCAAGTGATATGCGTCCACCGGCTTGCTCTTGGCGGCCTGCTCCTGGCGCTGCTTATCTTGCGCCAGCCGCAGTTGCTCGCGGCTGCGCTCGAAATCTTCCGCGCGCTTCGCCTCTACTGCCGCCTCGTTCTGGCCGGCGAGACGATCGATGGCAATGCGCGCGTTCTGGCATTCCACATCGGTGCGCGCCTTGGATGGGTTCTGATTGCACTTCATCAGCACGCCGTCGAGCGTCACTCGATCGCCAATGAGATCGTCCACCGTCATCGGCGGAATGCGCTTCGGACCACAGGCCGTGGCAGCCGCAAAAACGGCAACCAGACACCCGCAGGCGGCGATAGATTTGAACGAAAATGTCATATAGCTTCCCACTCGCAATGGTACTCAAAACCAGCCGCAAGGCGACCCCTCGGCTGTGACGCATCTCACGACTTGACAATGTTCCTTTGCCGGCCCCCGCGGGGATGGCAGGTTTGACCCCGCTGCGGCGCATGTGTACCGTTCGCCCATCATGCCGGCCCCTAAAATCGCAAAGGATGCTCAACCCGACTTTGAGACGGCGATGCGCGACCTTGAGGAACTGGTTGAAAGGCTCGAGCAAGGAGATCTGCCGCTCGAGGACTCCCTGGCCGCCTTCGAGCGCGGCGTGATGCTGACGCGCGCCTGTCAAACCGCGCTCAAAGAGGCTGAACAAAAGGTGGAGATCCTGCTCAAGAAAGCCGGTGAGCCAGCCGTTGAAGACTTCACGCCCGACGAATCCAAAGCCGGCTGAGGCAGCATCGTGAGCGCGGATGCGATGGAGGCGCGAATGCGCGGCTATCAGTCGCGCGTGCAGGCCTTCCTCGAAACCGTTCTGCCGGCCGCGGACTTGGTACCGCAGCGCCTGCACGCGGCGCAGCGCTACTCGGTGCTGGGCGGCGGTAAACGCCTGCGCCCCTTGCTCGTGTATTGCACCGGAGAAGCGCTGGGGTTGCAGCCAAGCGCGTTGGATGCGCCTGCCGCCGCAGTGGAGCTCATTCACTCATATTCCCTGGTTCACGACGATTTGCCGGCGATGGACGACGATGACCTGCGCCGCGGCCAACCGACCACGCACCGCGCCTTCGACGAGGCCACGGCCATCCTCGCGGGAGATGCGCTTCAGGTGCTGGCATTCTCACTGTTGGCGCGCGACCGCGCCGCCGGGGTAAGCGCGGAAGCCCGCTTGAAAATGATTCACATCCTCGCCGATGCCAGCGGCACCGCGGGCATGGCGGGCGGCCAGTCCTTGGATCTGTCCGCGGTGGGCCGCGAGCTCAATCTCGAGGATCTCGAGACCATGCATCGGCTCAAGACCGGCGCGCTGATTCGTGCCAGCGTATTGCTGGCGGCGGCCTGCGCGCCCGGCTTGGGCGCGGAACAATGGGCCGCGCTCGACGGATATTCGCAGGACATCGGACTTGCCTTTCAAATCCAGGACGACATTCTGGACGTCGAGGGGAGCACCGAAGACCTGGGCAAAACCATCGGTGCCGACGCCGCTCGGGCCAAACCCACCTACCCCAGCGTGCTTGGGCTGGAAGCCGCCAAATCACGCGCTCGCGAGCTGCAAAACCGGGCCTGCGACCGGTTGGCCGCTTTCGGCGAACGCGCCAGAATCCTGGCTTGGTTGGCGGCGTTCGTGGTTGATCGTCGGGTTTAGGCCCCCGGGCGCTGTAAACTGGTCCCCGGGGCGGTCGCCAATTCCGCCTGTTGGTTGCCTCGTCGGTGAGGCTTTA
>JBARBX010000456.1:0-2899 GCA_049793535.1 Steroidobacteraceae bacterium
GGTAGATTCCGAAGACCAGCCCGATGAGGCAGGAGACAAAGAAGGCAATGGCCACCCACACCGGCGAAAGCGCTGCGTGCAGGAAAGCAACCGCGAAGTGCAGAATGAGTGTAAGCACTGAGCCGAGCAATATTCCGAGTGTCCCGCCCACCATGCAAAGAAAGACCGCCTCGACGGTAAATTGCAGCAGGATATCGCGGCGCGTGGCGCCAATAGCCTTGCGCACGCCTATCTCGCGCGTTCGCTCGGTCACGCTCACCAGCATGATGTTCATTACCCCCACGCCGCCCACGATCAGGCCGATGCTCGAGACCGCGATCATGAAGATAAATAACGTACCCGTCAGCTGATTCCACAGACGTGTCAGCGAGTCGGGGCCGAAGATGGCAAAGTTGTCGTCCTGGTTGGCGTGCAGTTTACGCCTGACGCGCAACAACTCACGGACTTCTTCTGTAACCAGGTCCTTGTTCTTCTGATCGTCGTACTTCACCACGATCCAGTAATCCAGCACCTCAGGGTGAATCTTGTGGAAAGCCTTGAGTGACATGTACGCGGCGTTGTCCGCAGTATTGCGCCCGCTGCCAAAGGGCTGCGGACGTTTATCGAGCACGCCGATCACGGTAAAAATATCGCCCCGGCACTCAACGTCTTTGCCGATCGGATCCTCGTCGGGAAAGAGATCCTCCGCGGCATCGTGACCCAGAACCGTTACGTTGGCGCCGCTCTCCGCCTCAGTTTCAGTCATGATGCGCCCTTCAATCAGGTGCAAGTCTGAAACCTTGGCCACATCTGTGGTTATGCCGTAAACGATGGTATTCGAGATCTTGTGCGTGCCGTGCTTCAGTGCCACGCTGCCCAGGCCGGTCTGGAAGTTCTGCGATGTGAGCTCAGGATCGACCGCGACTACATGCGGCAACGCACGCATTGCGATGCCGTCATCCGCGGTCATCCTCTTGCGGTTGAGCTCTTCAGTGGTTGGCCTGTGCCCGAACGGCTCGAACTGGAAGACCCACAGATTATTGGTGCCCAGCGTGGCCACAAAGTTGTTGATATTGGTGTTCAGCCCGTTGATGGCCGACGAAATCAGGATGACGGTCGCAATGCCGATCATGATGCCCAGGATCGTCAGTCCCGAGCGCAGCTTGTTTTTGCGCAGAGTATCGAGGGCAAGTTTCACGGCTTCGCGCGAGTGCGTAAGTTTCATGGCTTACATCTCCGCCCGCAGCGCCGCGATAGGGTCGAGCGCCGACGCCTTGTGTGCCGGGTAAATGCCGAAGAATAGCCCCACCGCGGAGGCCACCAGCAGCGCAACCAAAATGGACCATAGCGCCACCACCGTGGGGAACGAAACCAGCACGGTGATGAGCTTGGCCAGGGAAATGCCGAGTGCAACACCAATCACGCCACCCACCAGCGAAATCGTGCCCGCCTCAATGAGAAACTGGAGCAGAATGTCGCGCCGCCGCGCGCCCAACGCCTTCCGCACGCCAATCTCGCGGGTCCGCTCGGTCACGCTTACCAGCATGATATTCATGATCACAATACCGCCCACCACCAGCGACACGCCTGCAATGGACACAACCACCGCGCCAAAACTGTTCAAAATCTTGCCCAGAATATCGGTGAACGTGGCGCTCGAGTCGATGTCGAAGGCGTCTTTCTGGGCCGGATGCAGGTGGCGCTGCGAACGCATGATGGTCCTCAACTGGTCTTCCACCGAATCCATCACTTCGCCGCCGGCGCCGGCATCCACGTCGATGGTCAGGCTCGCGTTGTCGCCGTACATGCCGTACTCGTGAAGATAAGTGATCAGCGGAACAGCTACCCAGTTATCCATGCTCTGGCCGAACATCTTGCCCTGGGCTTCGCCCACGCCGATTACGGAGTAAGGCTCGCCGTCGACGCGAATCTCTTTGCCCAGCGGGTCGCCCGCGCCCAGCATGTTGTCCACAATGTCGGCGCCAACAATGGCCACGTGCGCTGCATGCGTATCTTCGCTCTCCGTAAAGCCGCGGCCCAGCACGATGTTCTGGTTGCTGATGGCCGGCATCGTCCACGTCCATCCACGAATGGTGCTATCGGTAGTCGACTGCGTGCCGTAGACCACCTTGCCGGTCGACTCGCGCTCCGCGCCGATCGACACGCACGACGTGCACAAATCCTGCACGGCGTGATAATCGTCGATCGTCACATCCTTGCGCTTCTGGAACTCGAGATACTCCTCGATGGTCATGAAAGTCTGCGGCATTTTGCTGATAGTGAGCGTAGCCGCGCCATAGGTGTTGATTTTCTTAGTGACGAACTCCTTAGCACCGTTGGTGAGCGTCACCACAAGAATTACCGAGGCAATGCCGATGACCACCCCAAGCAGCGTAAGAATGCTGCGGAGTTTGTTGGCCCACAAAGACTGGAGCGCGAGTTTAACCGCTTCACCGAATTCCATAACACCCGTTCACGGCAGAGTTGATATGGGACATGGCCCGGAAGACACTCCGGCCGCCTGAGGAGTCAGCCGTATCTCTACAGTATCCGATACGCTGCCACCGCGCCGCCGGTTCCCGCCTGGCTTTCGGGCAAGCGTCTCAATTTGCTGCGGATGCTTCTTAGTCTCAATGCTGTTCACTTGGCGGACCTACGCGCCGGGGAGTGTCTGCCAATCCCACCCTAAACGCAAAATGCGCGTTTAGGGTGGGGCACCCAGTTCGTTCTGAATACGAGCTTAATCCGCTAAGTGAACAGCATTGTTCTTAGTCTGCATTTCTCACCGATGGGATAAGTGTCACGTACTTTGCCGTACTATGCGGGAGATACCCCTGTACCCCCCACCCCCGCCGCCCCCCCGGTGGTTTCTGCAAGCGCGTGATTTCAGGATCGTTGCCGGCACGGATCTGCATTAAGT
>JBARBX010000457.1:0-6582 GCA_049793535.1 Steroidobacteraceae bacterium
GTCGCGGGTGGACAGCGACTTTGGGGCGACCATAAGAGCCTGCGCGGCGCCGCGGCGCTCGGGACCCGACACCTGGCTGAACCCGGATATGATCGCCTCCTACGGGCATCTGTATGAGATCGGGTTCGCCCACTCGGTTGAGACCTACAATGCCGACCGGCTGGTGGGCGGCTTGTACGGGATCGCGCTCGGCGGAGTGTTCTTCGGCGAATCGATGTTCAGCCTTGAGCGGGACGCCTCCAAAGTGGCGTTGGCGCGCCTGGTCGAGGAGTGCCGCGCGCGCGACATCCGGGTCATCGACTGTCAGGTGGCCAGCGGACATTTGGCCTCGCTGGGCGCGAGGGAAGTCTCTCGGACCCAGTTTGTCGCGTTATTACGCCGCCACGCGCGGCGCAGCCCCTGCGGCCGATGGGCGGCTGGCTCCGCCTAAATTGCATTAATAGAGGGCTTTATGCACAATGCGCGCGGCTTATCTACCACTCACAACAAGGGCGCATGTCAAAAGAAGAGGCCATTCAATTCGAGGGCGAGGTCGTCGAGACCCTGCCCAATACGACGTTTCGCGTCAAGCTCAAGACCGGACACGTTGTCACGGCCCACATTTCCGGAAAGATGCGTAAAAACTACATCCGCATCTTGACCGGCGACCAGGTTACGGTCGAGATGACCCCGTACGATTTGACCAAGGGTCGCATCGTTTACCGCGGAAGGTAGTTAGCTCTCGTGGGATAACAGTGCGGGCTGGTCCGCGGCGCGGGTGTCGAGCTTGAGCTTCTCGCCGTCCTCGCTTAGAGAAACCTCGACGTGTCCGCCGTTCACGAGTTTGCCGAACAGCAGCTCCTCCGCGAGCGGCCGCTTGATGAACTCCTGGATGACTCGAGCCATGGGCCGCGCACCCATCTTCGGGTCGTAGCCGCGCTTGGCGATCCAGCGCCGCGCCGGCTCATCCACCGAGATCGATACCCGCTTCTGCTCGAGCTGCGCCTCCGCCTCGATCAGCAGTTTGTCGACGACGCGCTCGATCGTGTCCTGATCCAGGGCGCCGAACTGAATGACCGAATCCAGGCGATTGCGAAATTCGGGTGAGAACAGGCGCCTGATCGCCTCCATTCCATCCGCGCCCGTGTCCGATTGAGTGAATCCGATGCTGGGCCGGCTCATCTCGAATGCCCCCGCGTTGGTGGTCATTACGATGATGACATGGCGGAAATCCGCTTTGCGGCCGTTATTGTCCGTCAGCGTGCCGTGGTCCATGACCTGCAGCAGCAGATTGAAGACATCGGGGTGCGCCTTTTCGATCTCATCGAGCAGCAGCACGCAGTGCGGATGCTTGGCGATCGCCTCGGTGAGCAATCCGCCCTGATCGAATCCGACGTAGCCGGGGGGGGCGCCGATGAGGCGCGACACCGTGTGCCGCTCCATGTATTCGGACATGTCGAAGCGTACGAATTCGACTCCCATGGCGATCGCCAATTGACGGGTCACTTCGGTCTTGCCGACGCCCGTGGGACCCGAGAACAGGAATGAACCCACCGGTTTACGCTGATCCCCGAGGCCCGAGCGCGACATTTTGATCGCGGCCGACAGGGCCTCGATCGCCTTGTCCTGGCCGAATATCGTCAATTTCAGGTTGCGCTCCAAGTTCTTGAGCACGTCGCGATCCGACAGCGACACATTCTTGGGCGGTATGCGCGCGATGCGCGCCACGACGTTCTCTATTTGGGTGACGGTGACGGACGTGGCGCGGTGCTCCACCGGCTGCAGACGCAGATTGGCGCCCGCCTCATCGACCACGTCGATGGCCTTGTCCGGCATGTGCCGATCGTTGATGTGGCGCGCCGCAAGCTCCGCGGCCGCGCGCAGCGCATCGTCCTCGTACTTGATGCCGTGATGCTCTTCGTAGCGCGATTTCAGGCCGCGCAGAATGTCCACCGTGTCCGAAACGGACGGTTCGGTGATGTCGATCTTCTGAAAACGCCGCGCCAGGGCATGGTCCTTCTCGAAGATCCCGCGATATTCATTGTAAGTGGTCGAACCGATGCAGCGCAGATCGCCGTTGGCGAGCGCCGGCTTGATCAGATTCGACGCATCCATCACGCCGCCCGAAGCCGCGCCGGCACCGATCACCGTATGGATTTCATCGATGAATAGAATCGCGCCCGGCTGCTTCTTCACCTCGGCCAGCACCGCCTTCAGGCGTTTTTCGAAATCGCCGCGATACTTGGTGCCGGCGACCAGCGATCCCATGTCGAGCGAGTAGATGGTGGCGTCCAGCAGCACGTCGGGCACCTGGTTCTCGACGATCATGCGGGCGAGGCCCTCCGCGATCGCCGTCTTGCCGACGCCGGCCTCACCCACGTACAGGGGATTGTTCTTGCGCCTGCGGCACAGGATCTCGATGGTGCGCTCGACCTCGAGCTTGCGGCCGATCAAAGGATCGATCTTGCCCCGGCGCGCCGACTCGTTCAGGTTCGTGGCGTACTTCTCCAACGCATTGCCGCCGCTGTCGCCCTCGCGCTCGGCGTCGGGCGAACCGCCCCCGTCCTCGCGCTCGCTGCGCTCCTCGCCGCCCGCCTTGGACAGGCCGTGCGCGATGAAATTGACCACATCCAGTCGGGACACATCCTGCATGCTGAGAAGATAGGCGGCGTGCGACTGCTTTTCGCTGAATATCGCCACCAGCACGTTGGCCACCGTGACCTCTTTCTTGCCGCTCGACTGGACGTGAAACACCGCACGTTGCAGGACTCTCTGGAACCCCAGCGTCGGTTGCACGTCGCGCTCTTCGCCGGCCGGCAATCGCGGCGTGGTTTGGTCGATGAACTGCTTCAATTCGGTTTTGAGCTTGACGGTGTCCGCGCCGCAGGACTTGAGGACTTCCCTGACCTTCGGGGTATCCACGATCGCGAGCAGCAGGTGCTCCACGGTCATAAACTCATGCCGCGCCTCGCGCGCGCCGGCAAACGCATCGTTCAAGCAGAATTCGAGTTCTTGACTTAGCACTTTAGGCCTCTTCTAACGTTGCCATCAGCGGATGCTGATGTTGTCGCGCGTACGCGATCACTTGAGCCACCTTGGTCTCCGCAATCTCATAAGTAAAGACCCCGCAAACTCCTTTTCCCTTGGTGTGAACTTCCAGCATAACGCGAGTTGCTTTCGTGCGGTCCATCGCAAAAAACCGCTGCAGGATGTCAACCACGAACTCCATGGGAGTGTAGTCGTCATTGATCAGCACAACTTGATACAGGGGCGGACGTTTGAGCTTAGGGGTCGCCTCTTCGACGACCAGTCCTGTTCCTTCCCGCACGCGTTCATTGTCACTCATGAATCATCAGTTTATAGGGCGCGTTATGACCGTTTACAAGACGTCGAAATTAAACCCACGGAAAACCCCTTGTCGCCGAACGGTGTCACTTTACTTTAACAAGTAGAAACAATCGCTTGAGCGTTCAAGCGGGTACCCCGTATGATTGCCGATCACGGTGACCGTTCACAATACACATGCTTGATGCCCGCACACATGAATGGCTGTCCCGTCTGCAGGGCAACGGCCCGAGACTCGCGTCGCTGGGCTTGGCCCTGCTCATCGGCGTCGAACTCGTGCAAATCGCCGTTTCGGTGTTCGGCGGCGGTCCGGTACGCTCGCCGCAGCCCGTGTCGACGAATACCTCGATACGCGCCCCGCACGCCGGATTCGACGCCCAAAGTGTGATCTCGGCCCACCTGTTCGGGGTTGCCGTCGCCGAACCCAGTATTCAGGACCCGGCCAATGCGCCGCAATCGACCGCGAATCTGCTGCTCACCGGCACGATTGCGACCTCCGATCCCAAGCGCGGCGTTGCCATCATCAGCGATGGAGGACCGGCCAAAGTGTATTCGGTCGGCGACAACGTCGGAGGCGCCGCCCTGCACTCGGTGTATTTGGACCATGTCATCCTCGACCGCGCCGGCCAGCTTGAGTCCTTGCCTCTGCCGCGCCTGCTCGGCCCCGGCATGCGTGGGAGGCCCGTGGTACGGCGTACGGGCGGCGATCCGCGCACCGTCGCGGCGGTCGACAATATTCGCCGCATGGTTCAGAAGGATCCCGGTCTTCTCGATCAAGTCCTGCGCACCGTGCCCTCGTACGACAACGCCGCGGGCAAACTTCGCGGCTTCCGCGCCTATCCGGGTCAAAATCGGCAGATATTCTTCACGCTGGGGCTCAAAGCGGGCGATTTGGTCACGGCGATCAACGGCACGCCGCTCGATGACCCGCAGCGCAGTCAGGAAGTTTTCAATACTATTCAGACGTCCGATCATGTGACCGTGACCGTCGAACGCGGGGGACAGAAGCAGGAAATCAGCCTGAATATCGCACAAATCGCGGCCCAGGCCACCCGGGAGTTGGCCGGCGATGCCAATCCGCCGGCCGGCGGCGCAGCGCAGCCACCCGCCCCGGTTCCGGGCAGCAGCAATCAAAATTCAAACGAATAGCGCGAGCCCGTGTCGAAGCGTTTCACACCCGAGTACCCATGATGCCGAATTCAACCAAACCGCAACCCAAGGCCTGCATCGCCGTCATCCTGGCATTGAGCGCGATACTCGTGGCGCCGGCGTTGCCCGCGGCGCCCCCGGCGAAACGGGACGATAGCCCCACCATCACTCCCAATTACAAGGATGCCGATCTCAGCCAGATCATCCAGGCGGTGGCCGAAGTCACGGGCAAGAACTTCATCATCGATCCGCGCGTCAACGCCAAAGTCACCATGCTGTCGTCGACTCCCATGTCCCCGGCCCAGTTCTACGAGGCCTTCCTGGCGGTGCTGCAGGTTTATGGGTACGTCGCCGTGCCCGCCGGCAAGGTCATCAAGATCATTCCGAACACCGATCAGCGGCAGGTGCCGGCGAACGACCTGCCCAACAATGTGAGCCCCACCTCGGATGAAATTGTGACGCAGGTCATCACATTGAAGAATGTGAGCGCGGCCCAGCTAGTCCCCATGCTGCGGCCCCTCTTGCCGCAATATGCCCAACTCGCGCCGTATGCCAGCGGCAACATGCTCATCATCTCGGACCGCGCCAGCAACGTGAACCGTCTGATGCGCATCATCGAGCGCATCGATGAGAGCGGCGACGAGCCCATCGATGTGATCGCGCTGCACAATGCCAGCGCTACCGAGGTCGTGCGCATTATCACCTCGCTGAATCAGGGCCAGGCCGCCGAGGGCGCCGGCACACTGGTCAAGGCGGTCGCCGACGAGCGCAGCAACAGTGTCTTGCTGAGCGGCGAGAGGTCGCAGCGGCTGAAGCTCAAGGCACTGATCTTAAATATGGACACGCCCCTGTCGACCGGCGGAGACACCCAGGTCAGGTATCTGCGCTATGCCGACGCGGAAAAGATCGCCGACAAGCTCAAGGGCCAGGCCACAGCCACGGCCAAAGCTCAGGGCGGCCCCGCCCCCACCGCCGGCGGCGGCGGCGGCACGCCGAATGTCGATGCCAGCGTCACCATCTGGGCGGACGTCGCCACCAATGCGCTGATCATCACGGCGCCGCCCAAGATCATGAAATCACTGATGGCGGTGATCGATAAGCTCGATATCCGCCGTGCGCAGGTTCAGGTCGAAGCCCTCATCGTCGAGGTGGACATCAACAAGAGTTCCAACCTGGGCGTGCAGTGGCTGCTGTTCGGCCAGGGCAACAGCACCGTGCCGGCCGGCATCATCAACCTACCGGGCGCGGGCACCAGCATCGTCGATTTGGCCGCCGCCGCCCTGAGCGGCGGTACCACCACGGCGGCGACAACGGGGGTCACCACCCCCATCAGCAGCTCGACCGTGGGAGTGGGCGCCACGCTCGCCGTCGGCCGCGTGAACAACAACGGCACGAGCTTCGCCGCCCTGGTGCAGGCGCTGCGCAGCGACGGCACCAGCAACATCATCTCCGCCCCGTCGCTCATCACCATGAACAACGAGGAAGCGGAGGTCAAGGTCACGCAGGAGATACCCCTGATCACCGGCTCCTACACCAATTCGACCGCCAGCGTCGCGGGCACCACCAGCCCTTTCGAAACGATTCAGCGCGAGGAAGTGGGCACGATTATAAAAGTCACCCCGCACATCAACGAAGGCAATTCGGTGCAGCTCAAGATCGAACAGGAAGATTCCTCGCCCGGCGCCAAGCTGACGGATTCGGCCGACATTTCGACCAACAAGCGCTCCATCAAGACCACCGTGTTAATCGAGGATGGCGGCATCATCGTGCTCGGCGGCCTGATGTCGGATACGGTGACCGAAAGCGAGGACCGCGTGCCGGTGCTGGGCGCCATTCCCTTGCTGGGCAATCTATTCAAGTCGCGCAGCGGCTCGCGGCAGAAGAAGGACCTGCTGGTGTTCATCCGCCCCAAGATACTGCGCGATGCCGAATCCACCGAAACCACCAGCGAAGCCAAATACAATCAATTGCGGCAGGAACAGCGAACCCTCAACGGTGGGCACATCACCCTGCTGCCGGGCCAGAAGCAACCGGTCGTGCCGGCGATGCCGCCCGGGTCGGGGTTGCCGGCGCCCCCACCGTCGGGCGCCAACGAGCAAGGAGCCACGC
>JBARBX010000458.1:0-10568 GCA_049793535.1 Steroidobacteraceae bacterium
AGCGCTTCCGCATCCGACCAAAGCGACATGTTTACCAGGAAAAGTGGATCGGACGTGCTCTGAATATCGGTAGCGTTACCGGCCTCGCTCTGCAGCCGCCACACGAAGCCTGGCGACCGCTCGGCCAGGGCATTGACCCGATCTAACGCATCGAAAAAAGGCGCCACCCGCGGATCACCGTGCGGCGCTACGAGTCGACCCACGTTGATTTGCGCGAGATACCAGTCGGGTATCGGACGTGATCCAGTCATGATAATTTCCCACAGTCACGGCCAACTATATTTCGCATCCATTATATCTACTGGAGGCGGCGAATGGCAGCCAAGCGAATCTCCCAACCCATGACCGATGCTAAAGTGCTTGTGAAGAAGCGGTTCGCCACTGCGGCAGCCTGGCACCGTTGGCTCGAAAAGCACCATGCGTGGTCACCAGGCCTGTGGTTGGAGTTTGCCAAGAAGGAGAACCGACGGCCCTCGATAACCCACCCGGAAGCACTCGAGGCTGCGCTGTGTTTTGGCTGGATCGACGGTCAAACCAAGTCCAGTGTGGATGGATGGTGGTGCCAGCGTTTCACTGCGCGGGGTCCTCGAAGCAAGTGGTCTCAGGTCAACTGCGCCGCGGTCGAGCGCCTGCAAGCCCAAGGTAAGCTCACGGCGGCAGGATTCGAGCAAATGGAAGCCGCAAAGAACGACGGGCGCTGGTCTGCCGCCTACGCACCCCAGAGCACAATCATCGTACCCGATGATTTAAGGGCGGCATTGTCGGCAGCTCCGATTGCGAGGAAGTTCTTCGAGTCGCTCGACAGCAAGAATCGCTATTCAATTCTCTATCGACTGCACAACGCAAAAAAACCTGAGACTCGCCAGAGGCGGCTGTTGAAGTTCGTTCAAATGCTCAAAGCAGGCGAGACCTTGCACAAGCGTCCCGATAAATCCGCGCGCAGCGCATAAACGAGACTGCTACGTACCGGTGAGTTTGCATGCCTCAAAATCGGCTTTTGGGCCGCCTACCAAGGTTGACCCGAGGACCGCCCGTTCGATCAGGTTCGCCGCGTGAGTCAAATCGCCGAAGCGCGACACGCCCGAGGCGAAAGATCGGCTCGCTGCACGCAAGGCTTCGTCACCCAGCATGTCCATGATCGCGCTGCCGATCGCGGCTGGTGGCGCATCCGGCGAGAGCGTGCGTCCCAACCCCAGCGCCTCCACACGTGCGGCATTGTCGTTCTGGTCGCGCCCGTTGGGCAGGCACAGGGCCGGCTTGCCGGCCCCCGCGCTGTACATCAACGTGCCGAAACCCGCGTGTGTCACGACAAGGTCGACGGACGGTAGAACTGCATCGTGCGGAACAAAGGACCGTGCCTCTACACCACCTGAAACTGACAATGCGTTGGGCGCAATGCCCCTGCCTGTCGTCACGAGAACCTCAATCGGCAGGACGGAGACTGCTTCGCAGATATTCCGCAGCGTCGATTCCTGTCCTTGAAACATACTGCTGAGACTGACGAGAACGAATGGCCGATCCGGAGACCGCCGCGGCCAGGGACCATGAGCGACCGGCTCACGGATCGGGCCGACGAAGTGGATGTGTGCAGCGGTATTCGGCTGGGTTCCGAATTGCGGATAACTGGTCGCCAATACCAGGGGAGCGCGCGCCAGAAGATCTAAGAACGTCGAGCCGGCCGCGGCTCCCGGCAATGTGGCTATGATCGAGTTCAGGAATCCCGCGCATGCGCCTTCTCTGATCCAGGCGATGTGATTGACCGCGGCAAAGGGCAGTCGTCGTTCAATCGCGGCGTTCAAGGTGCTGATCAGCATGGCGTCAATCAGGCAGATATCCGGGCGAACCGCATCCCGGACGGCGAGAAAGTCCGCCGCGAAGGCGGGCGAACCGACTACGTTCTGCACGACGAAGGCACCTTCCACTTCATTGGTGCGAGGCTGAGCGGGATTCCATTGAAGCGCGCTCGGCAGTGCATGGAATCTGCCCCCATCGGCGACGACGGCCTCGGCGAGCGTGTCGTGACTCAACACATGGACGTCATGCCCGCGCCGATTCAACTCCCGCGCCAGTGCACGCTGCGGCGGCGTGTTTCCGCTGCCGTCCCAGTGTGCCATGAGTACGCGTAACCTCCTCGGGCGCTTCACGGCCGGGTCGAACTCTCCAACCTCAGGCGCGACCTCGTGCGTCATGTGACTTCTCCTGTTTCTTTGTTGATGATGCCGACCATCAGATGCAAGACCTCGTCTTGGCTCTTGCCGAAGTCCCGCCGCAATAGCTTCCAGGTGTAGATATCCGTGGCGACAACGAGGCGGGTGATCTGCCGCTCCCGCTCGAGCTCGCTCAGACCGCTCTGCGTTGAACCAAATCTCTCCGCAACCCACGCCCGATGCTCGCGCCGCCCATTCGCCAGGAGTGGTCGCAATGCCGAATGCCGTTCCTCCTGGGCCAGGAAGCGCACAACCATGTCGCCCACGGCTTCGTAGTGCGCAATGAGCGCCTCAACGGCGGAACGCACGGAACCATCGGCGGGCATGGAAATGCGCGGTACAGCTTCTGCACGGACGAGATCCAGGACGGCCTCGAGAAGTCCGTCCTTACCGCCGAACAGGCGGATGACGGTTTGTCGTGTGGTCCCGGCGGAGACAGCCACCTCATCCAGGGTAATTTCGTCTATCCACCGGCTCAGAAGAAGGTCGTTAAACGTCGTCACTACCCGTCGGCGAAGGCTCTCGGCGGCGGCGGCGCGGGCGGTCTGGCGGTAGGGACGCTTGGCAACGAGCATTTCAAAATACTATAAGTTATTCGAATAACTGATAGTAACATCAAATATGGCTCGTGTAAACAGGGATCAGGGTCAATAGGGACGCATGCTCAATGCTCCCGGACAGCGAGTTCGGCAGGATCCAATACTCGGCCGCTGAGTATCACTTTCACGATCCCGGCATAGGCGTCGACGGTCTGCGACGGATCCTGCCGGAGCAGCAGCAGATCGGCGCGCTTTCCGACCTGTACGCTACCGATGTCCCGATCCAGCTTCAGCGCCTGCGCGTTGGCTAGGGTTGCCGACTTGAAGATTTGCGCCGCCGTTTCGCCCGCGTCGATGAGCCGGTGCATCTCCAGCCATTCATTGAGCCCGGGCGGATTGGCGTAGCTCGGGGCACTCGGCGTATCGGAGCCGAACAGGATACGGCCGCCGCGTGCGACCATGTACGCCGTCGCATGTTTGCCGCGATCGATGACCGTGCCAAATCCCGCATTCACGACACGCTCGATCTCGCCCGGGTTCGCGTTGGCGGGAAATTTGAAGCCTTGCGCGACCTCGTCGTGAAACCATTGGCCCTCGGGGGACCGATACCAGTCAATCAGCTCCGGCGGCAGCACCCGGGCCAGTCGCGGGTCTGAAAGAACTGCTGTGCTGAAGAGATCATTGATGCCGTAGAGCACCTGCATCGTCGGTTGCCAGCCGATGTTGCGCGCGACTTCGTCGTCCAGAATCATCTTGATGCCCGGCGTCACCTCACTCGTCGAGGAATGCTGCTGCGACCAATTCCACAAGCCATGGGCCATGATATCGACGCCTGCGTCGAGCCCGAACTGCTGTGCCTCGTCTGAATTGGCGTGTATCAGCACGGGCAACCCGGCGGCATGCGCGGCTGTCACGAGCTCGCGAATCGTTTCAAGCTTGGGCACCGGCAGGTCGCTGACCCCGCCGAAACCGCGCTCGAAGAACGTCTTCACGCAGATCGCGCCATCGGCCTTCATTCTCGAGACCACGGCCTGCGGCGTGTGCATCGCCGGGTCGATCCCCTCGGGCGCTCGGCTACCGGGTTCGATCAGCATATAAGGCCAACCCTGGTAGCGCTGCGGCTTCGGCGCGTAGTTCATCGGGTAGCCATCCATCAATGCCGCGCCCCCGCAGAAGTACGTATCCGGAACGATGTCGTGGCTTTTCCAGCGTTCCATGCCCTGCGGCGTCGAGATCAGATCGATCAGGGTGGTGAAGCCGTACAGCAGGTAACTACGCGGAATCTGCTGCCGCGCGGCGGCGGCGATATCCGGATGCCGGGCTTCTTGATCGGGTGTCATCCCGGGGATCTCACCGAGATGAACATGGCTGTCGATCAAGCCGGGAGCCAGGTAGAGGCCTCTGCCATCGATCGCCAGGGTGCCCTTGCTCGACTGTGCGGCGCGGGCCCTCGAGATCGCGACAATGCGGCCATCGTGCACCCGCACGAGTGCGTCGCGCATCGGAGCGGCTCTCTCGGGGGACACGATGGTGACATGCTCGATCTGAAGGTCCGCCGTGGGCGGCGCGGCACCCGGCTGGCGGGGCGCCGATGGATCATCAGCCTCGAGCCCCACGGTCCCGATGACACCATTGGCCTTCTTCAGCAGTTCGCGTGCGTAGTCCCAGTCTATGGCCAGGGTGGTGTCCCCGACCGCGAGCCGCAGCAAATCGGAGAACTGATTGACGTCGGGCTCGAAGCTCTCCCCCTGCGCATTGACGGGTGGGTGCGCTTCGAGCAAAAGCTCACCGTCGATCCAAGCCACTTTCACCGGCTCATTGATGAGGCGCACCGAGGTGCCCACGGGAAGCAACGGAAACAGCACGGCAACATCCTCGGGATACATGCGAATGCAGCCATGCGTGATTGCCAAACCGACCGCCGTGGGATTGTTCGTGCCGTGGATCTCGTAGGTGCCGTCGCCGAACCCGAGCCGTATTTTGAAATCTCCCAAGGGATTGTCGGGTCCCGGACCCACGACCACCGGCAAGGGATCACCCTGCTCGGCGTGTTCTTTGCGGATCGACGGCGGTGGATACCAGGAGGGATGCGCGACCTTGGCAATGACGCGGGTTTGCCCCAACGGCGTGGTCCGGCCCAACCTGCCGATGCTGACCGGGAAGGTAATGACCACCTGCTTGCCGTTCTGTGTCCCCTTGGGAAAGTAGTACAGCCTGTGCTCGGGGAGGTTGACGATCACTCCCTGACGCGGCCCCGGCGGCAAAATGCGCCGGCCCGGCAATACAATCTGCGTACCTTCGCCCGGCAGCCACATATCGACGCCGGGGTTGGCACGAATGATTTCATCGTATCCCAGGCTGTACTTGCGCGCGAGGTCGAGCAGCGTGTCCGAATAGTGAGTTGTGATGGTGGTGTCGGCGCCGATGACGGCCGAGCCGTCGGCAGGCAACTCGTACACTGTCGCGTTGCAGGGTGCGCTGCCCAGCGAAAATGCAAAACCCCACATCACTGAGAGGAGAAACGCGAAATCACGGGGATGCATGCGGGTTGATTCTACCCCAACGAAATTGCCGCGGCAGCGGCGCGACAGGACCGGTCGAATTCGCGCTAGGATGCGAACAACCCGGCGAACGAGTGGATGACGGCGGTCCTTAAGGGTACCGCGGCAAATGCCGCCGCGCTGTGGCCGCCTCGTGGGAGCGTTGAGGTTGACGAAGAAAGTCTCGGCTCTGTCTCAGGCGGCGTTCGCATGCAGCGGAGTGCCGACCACGGGCATCATCAGCAACGGCATCGACTATTTCCTGTTCTTTTTCTACAGCCAGGTTATTGGCCTGTCCGCAGCCCTGACCGGCCTTGCGCTCGCGATTGCGCTGACCTTCGACGCGCTCGCCAACCCCCTGGTGGGATACGTGTCGGACCACTGGCGATCGCGGCTGGGGCGGCGCCACCCATTCATGTACGCGTCGATACTTCCGCTGACCTCTCTCTACGTGCTCGTCTGGTATCCGCCTGTGGGTTCGCAGACTCAATGGGCTTTGTTCGGGTACCTCTTGACGGTGTTGATTCTGCTGCGGCTGTCGATGGCGATGTTCGACGCGCCGGTCCGCACCCTGGTTGCAGAATTGACCCCTGACTACGATGAGCGAACCCGGCTCGCCTCGCTGCCGACTTCGGCGAGCTGGTTTATCGGTTCGGTGATGACCATCGCCATGTACGGTGTCTGGCTCAAGGACACTCCCGAACATCTCACCGGCCAGACCAATCTGGGTGGGTACCAGCAGGCCGCGGTCGTCTGTGGCGCGGCAATCCTGGCCTCGCTGCTGTTCGCAAGCGTGGGCCTTCATCCCGAAATCCCCCATCTTCATATGAAGGCCGCGGAGCAGACCGCCGGCCCCAGGGAGATGATCCGGTCCTTTGTCCGACTGCTACAGAATCAATCGATGCGGGCGCTGCTTCTTTCCAGCCTCTTTGTCGGGACCGGGCTCGGCGCCACCGCCTCGCTCTGGCTCTACCAGTACAGCTTCTTCTATGGCATGAGCAGCAAGCAGATGTCGCTCCTGACCGTCGTCGAGGCGCTGGCGTCGTTCGCGGTCGCTCCCGTGATACGCCAGTATGTCGTCAAGGGCGACAAGAAAGTCATGGCGATCCGCTTCCTGACCGCGTCGGTGGCCATCAGCATGATTCTGCCGCCGCTGCTCTGCTTGAATTTACTTCCGGAACGCGGCAGCAAAGGCCTCTGGTACCTGCTCACGACGTACGATTTCCTCAGCCAGTTGCTCTGGATCGTGACTGCTTCCATCATCTACTCTCTGTATGCGGACGTCACGGACGACGTGGTACTGCGGATGGGAAAGCGTTTGGAAGGCGCGATATTCGCGTGCCAGACATTTATCGACCGAGTCGCCACCGCGCTGGGCGCGTTGTTTGCCGGTGTGCTGCTCACCATGATTCATTACCCAACCGCCGCCGATACTGGGCCGATTTCAGCGCAGGTTCTGAGGCGGCTCGGTTTGAGCTATATGGGCGTGTGGTTCGCGTTCGCATCCATTGGAATCTGGTTCATTTCCAAGTACGAGATCACCCGTTCCCTGCAGGCGGCCGAAGCGGGCGCTGTGGAGCGCAGCGTCGGCACGGGCGGATCGCTGGACGCGCCCCGACAATGATTCACTAGGGCGGAGGCTCTGCGTGGCGGGGGCGCAAATCCGCGCTTCCCGGCACTTGCCCGCGCGCCGCGGCCTGCGCTTCATTCTGCTGCACCCAGACCGGATCGTCACCGCCGAAATAGCCGAGTTGATCGTGGCCGGCACCATGGGTCGTATAACCCAGGAGACGACGGACTCTCTGGTCATACTGCCGCGCCACGTGCGGCGGTACCTCGAGACAATGGTTCTCCTCCGAACGAAGCCACCCGAGACAATAGGTGTTGATGAGGCCGGTCCGGGGAGAGCGGCTGCGGTTGGCGCCGCCGCCATGCCATGTCGACCCGAGATAGAAAAGCGCGGATCCCTTTGGCATTGCGGCGCTCTCCCAGTGGGTCAGATCGGGCCGGTGCCAGGCGCGCAGATATCGATGACTACCCGGCACCACGCGCGTCGCCCCATTCTCCGACGTAAAGTCGGAAAACGCCCACATCACTGCGATCTGGAGTTCGAGTCCCGCCATTTGAATCGGATAGGGCGTGTCATCGCGATGCAGCTGCTGCTCGCTCTCGCCCGGCAAAATTTCGATGCCCGTCGTGCTTCCGATCTGATATTCGGCGCACGCCGGCAATAGGAGCGCATCGGCCACATCCAGAGCCATTGGGTGCGCGATCAGTACGGCGCAGCTCGGGGCGTAGCGCAGAACACCCCCGCAGCGCAGCGTCTTCGGGCCGCTGAAGTCCGTGCGCCGGCTTTCGTCGAATTCATTGAATGACGGTCTCAGCTCGCCGGCGCAGGCCTCGATCAGAGCGGCGGGAGCGAGATCGCGGACGATGACGCCGCCGTCGCGCCGCAGGACATCGATAACTGCGGCCGCCGACACATTCGCGTCAAATGACGTCAAAGACATGGGCATGTTCCTCGGATCAGCGTGGCTTCAGTACGGCCTCGAACAGCGTGAGCAAGGTCCGCCAGTGCCGCTCGGCCGCCGCCGCATCGAACACCGGCGTATCGCGGAATACCCAGCCATGTTTGGCGGGATAGGTCTCGATGGTGTGGTCGACCCCGGCCGCGGTCAGGGCGCGTTCCAGCCTGTCCTTCATCTCATCGGGAAACGATGCATCGTCGCTCGCGCCGGCGATGTACACGCGCGATTGGATCTTCGGCGCCAGCAGGTGCGGGCTGTCCGCTGCGTCGGTCGCGAGCCGGCCGCCGTGGTACGAGGCCGTGGCGGCGATGCGGTCCGGATACGTTCCCGCGGCCGTGAGCGCCATCAAGCCTCCCATGCAGTAGCCGGTGATGCCGATACGGCCGGGCTTGACGTCCGCCTGCGCGGCGAGAAAGTCGAGGAACGCGCGCGTGTCGGACATGATGTTGGCCGGTGTCGCGCGGGCGAAAAACTTCTCCATCAGAATTCGGCGCTTCTCGGGGTCGGTGAACAGCGTGTGCGGATCCATCGGCTGGTACGGCCCGGATCGGTAGAACAGGTCCGGCAGCAGCACGAAGTAGCCGTGCATCGCCAGCCTCTCGCCGAGTTCCAGCATGGCGGGACGTATGCCGATGCCGTCCATGAACACCAGCACGGCAGGCCACGGGCCGTCTCCCGCCGGCCGATACACATAGCTCGGGCAGCTTCCCGATTCGGTCTTGATTTCGATTTTGGTTTTCATCAGGCGTGCTCGTCTTCAGTGAGGTTGAGTTCGGCGCGCAATTGCTCGCGCATCAGGTATTTCTGGACCTTGCCGCTGATCGTCAGCGGGAAGCCGTCGACGAAGCGCACATAGCGGGGCACCTTGAAGTGCGCTATTTGGCCGCGGCAAAAATCCCGGATGTCCTGCTCGGTGGCGCTCATGCCGGCCCGCAGGCGCACGCACGCACAGACCGCCTCGCCGTACTTGGGGTCGGGAACCCCGACCACCGCCACGTCCGACACCGCCGGGTGGCGATAGAGAAATTCCTCGATTTCCCGGGGCGAGATGTTCTCGCCGCCGCGGATGATCATGTCCTTCACGCGGCCGACGATGTTGCAATAGCCCTGATCGTCGATGACGCCCAAATCGCCGGTATGCATCCATCCACCGGCGTCGATCGCCTCCCGCGTGCGCTCAGGTTCGCCCCAGTAGCCGCGCATCACGCTGTAGCCGCGGGTGAGCAGTTCACCGGGCACACCGCGCGGCACGACCCGCCCGTCTGCGTCGACGATTTTCACCTGCACGTGCGGGTGCACGCGTCCGACGGTGGCGACGCGCCGCTCCAGAGAATCGTCCGGCAGGCTTTGAAAGCTGACGGGACTGGTCTCCGTCATGCCGTAGGCGATGGTCAATTCCGGCAGGTGCATCTCGGTGACGACCCGGCGCATCACGGCGATCGGACAGGGCGACCCGGCCATGATGCCTGTGCGCAGCGAGGATAGGTCGAATTCGGCGAATCGAGGGTGCTCCAATTCCGCGATGAACATCGTCGGCACGCCGTGCAGCACCGTGCAGCGTTCGTTTGCCACCGTCTGCAGCACCGCCAGCGGCTCGAAGCCCTCGCCGGGAAATACACTCGCCGCGGCGTGGGTCATGGCGGCCAGCACCCCCAGCACCATGCCGAAGCAGTGATACAGCGGCACCGGGATGCACAGGCTGTCCTCTGCGGTGAGCCGCATCCCCTCGCCCACGAAGTAACCGTTGTTCACCAGGTTGAAGTGCGTCAACGTCGCGCCTTTCGGAGTACCCGTGGTGCCGCTGGTGAACTGGATGTTGAACACCCGGTCGGCGTCCAGGCTGTGTGCGATCGATGCCGTGACGGCAGCGTCGAGATCGTGTCCGCTCGCCAGAAGCTCCTCGAACGAAAGAGTGCCGGGCGCGCGCTCCGCTCCCAACCGCACAGCTAAGCGCAGTTCCGGGAAGGCCGCGCACTGAAGGCGCCCCGGCTCGGCCCCGGCCAGTTCGGGGATGAGCGCATCGATCATGGCTGCGTAGTCACTGGACTTGAAGCGGGGCGCGAACACCAGGGCGCGGCAGCCGACGACGCGCAGCACGTATTCCAACTCGGAGGTTCGGTAGGCGGGATTGACATTCACCAATATCAATCCGGCGCGCGCAGCCCCGAACATCGTCAACAGCCACTCTACGCAATTCGGCGCCCAGATGCCGATGCGTTCGCCCGGGCGAAGACCGCAGGCGATGAATCCGCGGGCGACGCGCTCGACCTCGCGGTCGAATTGCGCGAACGTCAATCGCATCGATTGGGACGGTGCCACCAGCGCGAGGCGGTGCGGACCCTGATCGAGGGCATTTTTGAGCACGCCGTCGACGGTGCGATAGATGAGTGGCCGCTCGCTCGTTCCCGCGACGTAACTCAGCTCGGGTTGCGTCATAAATCCTCTTCCCAGAATTCACCGACCCGGCGCTCTCCCGGGCCGGCCCGATCCTGCTCCGAGCGGCGCAGTTCGACGCGGCGGATCTTCCCGGAAATGGTCTTGGGCAACTCCGAAAATTCGAGGCGCCGAATGCGCCCGAAGGGCGCGACACGTGCGCGCACATGGTCCAGGATGGAGCGCGCGGTGGCCGCATCCGCCGCAGCTCCGGCGGCCAGCACCACGAAGGCCTTGGGCACGGCCAGGCGCAGCGGGTCCGGGCTTGGCACGACGGCCGCCTCCGCCACCGCCGGGTGTTCGATCAGCACGCTCTCCAGC
>JBARBX010000459.1:0-4459 GCA_049793535.1 Steroidobacteraceae bacterium
CCGCCGTTCAACGCCAACGTGCGTGTCCGTTACGAATGGGATTTCAACGACTATAACGCCTTCGTCCAGGCCTCCGGCCAGCACCAGGGACACATGATCACGGCGACCGGCTACGTTCCGGCGTTCGATATGCCGGGATTTACGACCTACGATGCCGCGGCGGGCGTGTCCAAGGGAGCGTGGTCCGTGCAGATATACGGCCAGAATCTCACCAATGTGAATTCCAGCCTGTCGACGGACCAAGGCCAATTCATTTTGACCGAGGTTCCGCAGCGGCCGCGCGTGCTCGGGATCAAGTTCGCCTACAAGTACTCGGGCTCGGGGAAGTAGCCTCGTCCGGGGAAGCAGCCGCGAGGGGGCCGAGAGCTTGCTTCAGGGGCCCGAGCCAGGGTTCATAGTGGCGCCACTGGTCGACCCCGTCGCGGTTGAGGGGCCGGCGTACCTGCTCGGAACTCGCGCTGTGCACGGTGCGCAGGGTCTTATGGAACTCGAGGCAGCCGGACTCGAACGGAAGGCCGCAGAACGCGAGGATGCGGCGTACGTTCGCCTCCAAATCCTCCACCACATCCTCGTGCTGGACTCGTAGTATCCGCCCGGGAAGCGCCGCCTCCCAATGCGCCATGAGCTCGACATACATCCGGTAGTAGCGGGTGATGTCCTCGATGCTGTACGTGAATTGCTGACCGGAGGCGAAAAGCTGTTTGTAGTTGCTGAAGCAGCAGGCGAGCGGTTCCCTGCGCGCATCGATGATCTTGGCGTTGGGCAGGATCAGATGTATCAGCCCGAGATTGCGGAAGTTGTTCGGCATTTTGTCGACGAAGAAGACCTTGCCCGCGCGGTAGGCCCGCGTGTCGCGGAGGTATTGCTCGCCCATGCGCGTAAAGTCCTCCGCGGCGAGCTCGGCGAGAATCCCCGGGTAGCGCGCAGTCGGGCCGGCCGGTTCGCGCCCGTGCAGATCCTGCACCAGCCGCGGAATGTCCGCGAGCTCCATGGTCCCCTCCACCTGCGAGTGCGAGGCGAGGATTTGCTCGATCAAGGTCGAGCCCGCCCGCGGCAGCCCCACGATGAAGATGGGCGAGGGATCGGGACACCCGACCCCCTGACGCGAGGCGAAGAACTCCCGCGTGCACAGCGACGCCTGCCGGCGGGCGTTGCGCTCCAGCGGCTCGGGGCGGTAGTTGCATTCGCGCTTCTTCAACGCGTTGCCGCGCTCGTAGTACGCAAAGGAGGGCGCGTACTCTTCCCGGTCCTCGAGTGCCTTGCCGAGTGCGAAACACAGATGATGGCGGTCGGCCGGTTGAATGTTCCGCGCCTCTTCCGCAGTCCGCATCTGCGCAATCTCAGCGTCGGTGAACCGGTAGGTCTTCAAGTTTGCCAGGCTCCAATACGCCTCGCCGTACTGCGGCCGATGCGAGGCCGCCGCACGATACGACTCGATGGCCTGCGGCGTCCGGCCGAGCGTCTTTAACGCATGCGCGGTCGACAAGAGCAACTCGGGATCATCCGGCGTTTCGGCCAAGATTTCGCGGTACAGCGGCAGGGCCCGGTCATAATCGCCCAACCCTCCGCATATCGTCGCCAGCGAGCTGCGGTAGACCCGATTGTTTGGATCGGTTTCGAGCAGTTTCTCCATCTGCTCGCGCGCGCGCACGTGCCTGTGGCGCGCCAACAGCGCGATGGCATACTCGTAACGGGCAGCATGATAATCCGGCGCCCGCTTCAGCAGGTTCTCGAGCAACAACTCTGCCTCGTCAACGGCGTCGAGTTTCATGCTGATCTGCGCGAGCAGCCGCACGCTCTCGACGTGATCGCTGTGGCTCAGCAGGTATTGGCGAACGATCTGTTCGGCCGCTTGGGTTTCGCCGTCGGCGAACATTGCGAAGGCAGAGAGGATCGGCGGCGGCAGAGTCGCGAGCTTGGCCGCTTCCGCGGCGGCGCTCTCGGCATCGGCATGGCGGCCCATCATGCGATACAGCACTTGCAGGGCATTCCAGCTCGAGGGAAGCGATGGGTTCAGGGTCACGGCGCGGCAGTAGGCTTGTACGGCAGGTTCCGCGGAACGCATTGCCACCAGGCAATGACCGCGCTCCTGGAACAACCGGCTGTACAGGGGGTGGTGCCGCTCCATGTCCGCAAGCACGCTCAAGGCCTCGGGAATGCGCTTCAACGAGCGCAGGCAGACCGCGGCCAGGTAGAGCACGTCCCGATTCTCGGCTGTCCGCGCGCGCAGCGCCTGTGCGGCGGTCAACGCCGGCCCGAACTGTCCCTGTTCCAGCAGTGCGCGGATGCGCTGAACTTCTGCTTCGTGGACGGCATCCATCTGTTTATTTTAGAACGGCGCGAGGCGCTCCACGGCTCGAATCGTCACCGGCCCGTCGTCCGAGCGGGTCTTTTCGGAGCCCAGTACTTCCACCGCCGCCTTTGCCATGACGATCGAGACCATCCGGTTCGGGTAGAGGATCACCTCGTTGTCTCCCGAACCGTGCATGCTCGGCAGATACTCGGCTGCCCCGCCGGCGTTGACGTAGTGCAGGAAGTGAAACCCCATCTTGTACAGCCCGTCTTCACTCGATTCCGACAGCGGCGCTGAGACGGCGCCCAACGAGGCGTCCGCATTCTTGACGATGGCATCGCGGGCCGCGAGCAGTTCAGCGGTCAGGTCCCGATTGAGAATTTGGACCCCGCCGTGGGCGCCGCGCGCCTGGTAGAGCAGGGCGATTTTGGCGAGGTCATCGAGAGTCGGATAGTAGCCGGCGTTGCACCAGAGCAGGCCTTCGTGCCCTGCGGCCTCCAGAGTCCTGACCGTTGGGGCTTGATGGATGCCGATGGGGGTGAATACCTCCGCCTGAACCATTTCGCCCAGGTCCGCGTGCGGTCCGCGGATCGACTTCAGAAAGCCGTCGATGGCGGCGCCCAAGAGATAGTAGTCCTGGTCGCGGTAGCGCATCACCGTACCGGGCTCCCAGGGATAGGGATGCAGGCTCGCAACGATCTGCCGGAGCTTATCGGCACGCGAAGGGGCGGTATACCAGGCGTCGTAGTCGCCGCCCAGGTAGCCGTCGAAAATATCGTTGGGGTGGGTCTTGGTGCTGCCGGTTCCACCGTAGCCCGTCGCCATGTTCGCCGCATCGATGAAGCGCACGCGATGCCACTTCGGATCGAGACCTGGCACGTAGTCGCCGACCTTGAGCGTCAGCACCCAGGGACCGTACACCTGCGCCAGATGCAAAAGCGCCAGTGGCGCGAACACGCTTTTCGTGACCGAGCGCACGCCGAACCGCATCTCGAGCGGATAGGGATAGGCCCCGTAGGGGGTCATGGGCTCCTGATAGTAGAGCGTGCCATCCCGAACCAGGGCGACCGCCACCTGCCATTTCGGATAGAGGGGTCCGCCGAATCCGTCGAGTGTGCCCGGCGGGACGCTCTTGACGAGATCGCTCCACGGCCTCGCCGGCAAGCGGTCGGCCAGTTCGGCCTGCGCCTGTGTACGGCGCGCCGCGAGCTTGAGTGCGTCTCCCGCCGAGAAATCCGCCGGCACAAATCCCCATGCCACGAAGTACTGTTTGATGAGGTAGGGACCGGTTTGCTGGACGAACTGCACCACGAGCCCGGTTACCTCGCCGGGCCGGTAGAGGAAGGTTGCGAGGCCCTGGTGCGCATGGTTCTCGGTGTCATTGACGAGCATGATGGGGAATGCCGCACGGGACCATTCACCGTCCGCTTTTTCGTGCCACACCCGGCCAAATTGTGGAATGACCCGCCAGTAGCTCGGGGTGGACCCGGCGCGAGTCTCGGCCACCATCTCGCCGCGCTGAACGGGAACCAGCACCTGGCCGAGCGTGAAGAACTCCAGCCTTACACCGGGAAATAGCCGCACATCGCGTCCCAAAATCAGCGGATGGTTGAGCACCGGCAGCGTCCGCATGGGCGTCGCAGGCAGCGTGATCACACCGCTGAACGGGGCCGCGGGCAGGGCGCCCTCGCCCGGAGCGAAGGCAGCGTTCGGGACGGGCGAGTCGAGTGCGCGAGCGGACTGAAACGTTTTTAGCGGGAGGGGTTCGGCGGAACCGGCCTGCGCGAACAGGGGAGCTACGAGAATCCCCAGGGAAAATGACCAGACACAGAGGTATCTCGACGACATACCGCGCTTCCCCGCCAGCCCGCTTCTAGTTATCACGAGCATGATAGCTCATCGGACGACTTGCATGTCAGTTAAAAATATTGCATACGGGTAGCATTGGCAAACCACAGGGGCGATCCGGCGAAGGGGGCAACGATGATGACTCGTGCGATGAGGGGATGGCGTGGAACTAGGATGGCCGGGTTCTGCGCAGCGGGGTGCTTGATCGCGAGTATGGCGGCCCGGGCGGCCCCAGGCTATCAACCCATCGATGCAACCCAGGGCAACACGCTGATCACCCTGACGGGTCATGACATGACCATCGAGCAGGTGGTGGAT
>JBARBX010000460.1:0-9222 GCA_049793535.1 Steroidobacteraceae bacterium
CGCACAGCACACAGAATACGGCGATGTCCAGGAGCGGCGGCAGCGCAGTTGCAATGTGGCGGTTCATATCATTGTCGTGCGTCGGCGCTGCGGGATGATTATAGTGCGCAAGATGAACGCTGTCGAACACCACGAACCGCTCGAACAGTATTCGGCTGCGCTGCATTCGGGTCCGGAATTGGCGGTCATCGTGCCGACGTTCAACGAAAGGGGCAACATTGCGGAGCTGATCCGGCGCCTGGTGGAGTGTCTCGGGGACCGTTCGTGGGAGGTTGTCTTCGTCGATGACGATTCTCCCGACGGCACGGCGGATCTGGTGCGCGAACACGCGCGCGCCGACAGCCGCGTCCGCTGTCTCCAGAGAATCGGCCGCCGCGGTCTGTCTTCGGCCTGCGTCGAGGGCATGCTCGCGACCACGGCGGACTTTCTTGCCGTGATGGATGCCGACATGCAGCATGATGAGCGGCTGCTGCCGCGGATGCTCGATACCCTGAAGCGGGACGATGTCGACATCGTCGTGGGCAGCCGCTACGCACCCGGCGGCGATGTCGGCGACTGGGACGCACGGCGCGCGCGCATGAGCCGTCTCGCCGTGCGGCTCAGCCGGCTGGTGGTTCCCGGCGATTTGACCGATCCGATGAGCGGCTTCTTCATGATGCGCCGCTCGGTGTTGCACGGCACCGTGCGCGGACTGTCGGCGATCGGATTCAAGATACTGGCCGACCTGTTTGCGTCGCACTCCGAACCGCTACGCTTCGCGGAGCTGGCCTATCGGTTCAGGGTGCGGCAAGTCGGAGAGAGCAAACTTGATTCAGTGACGGCGTGGGACTACGTCATGCTGCTGCTCGACAAGCTGGTGGGCCGTTGGATTCCGGTGCGCTTCCTGGCCTTTTCGATCGTCGGCGCGGTGGGAATCGCCGTGCATTTCGCGGTGCTCTCGCTGCTCTTTCAGGGCCTGCAGCGCAGTTTCGTGCTGGGGCAGGCGGTCGCCACGCTGTGCGCCATGACTTTCAACTACGCCGTCAACAATGTGTTGACCTATCGCGACCTGCGGTTGCGCGGCGCCCTGTGGCTGCGCGGCTGGGTGTCGTTCGTGCTCGCCTGCAGCATCGGTGGGTTTGCGAACCTCGGGGTGGCGTCCGCCGTCTACGGCCTTGGAAGGGGATGGTTTCCCGCCGCAATCGCGGGAATCATCGTCGGGGCGGTGTGGAATTACGCGGTCACCATGATGTTGACCTGGGGCCGCGCGCGCAGGTGATTGCCTCGCCGGCTCAGCCGGAGGCCAGGGTCGCCGGAACGGCGTCCGCGGCGGCGGCGGATTTCTGCGACGACCCCGCGTGTGCCGCCGTCCCCGCTTCTTCGAGGGGCAGCACGAACGCGACGCGCAAACCCGGGTTCTGGTCGGTCAACTCGAGCGCGCTGCCGTGCAATTTGGCCACCGCCTGCGCGAGGCTCAATCCGAGGCCCACCCCCGGAGTGCCGCGGCTTGCATCGCTCCGATAGAATCGCTCCATCACCTTGCTCTTCTCGGCGTCGGCGATTCCCGGGCCATTGTCGGACACGGACACCTCGGCGCTGCCGTCGAACAGATTGCGCACCGTGACGTTGATCGCGCCGTGCTCGGGCGCGTACTTCAGCGCGTTGTCGATCAAATTGCTCAGCGCCTGGGCGAGAAGCACGGGATCGCCGGAGACCGTCAGCGCGCCGTCCGCGTGAGAGGCAAGGTCGATGTTCTTCAGCTCGGCGGCGGGAGCGTAGAACTCCACCGCATTCTCGGCCAGGTCGGAGATGTCGAGCGGCACGAAGCCGGACCGGCGCATTCCGGCGTCGATTTCCGCGAGGCGCAGCAGCGCGTCGAATATGCGAATCACGCGGTCGACGTCCGCAACGGCGCCGTCGACTTCGGCGAACGTCTCTTCGGGGGACGGCCGGATCAGGGCCAGCCCTTCGAGCCGCGAGCGCAGTTCCGCGAGCGGTGTGCGCAGATCGTGCGCGATGGAATTCGATACGTTGCGCACGCCATGCACCAACAGCTCGATCTGCTCGAGCATGCCGTTGATGGTGCGCGACAAAGTGTTGAGCTCGTCGTCGTTCAGGTGCGTCGGCAGGCGGTGCTTCAGGTCGCCGTGAATGATGGCCGATACGGTCTGACGGATGCTGTGGACCCGTGCCATCAGCGCGCGCCGGGTGATGAGTCCGATGAGCAGGCCCGCGATCGAGAGGACGGCGATGGCGGCGGCCAATCCGTACCAGAAACGCGTCTGCAACGGCGCAAACAGCTTGTTGTCCCTCCCCACCAGAAGGTGGTAGTTGCCCAAGGTGGCGACGTGCACCAGAACCGTTTGCCTGCCCCGGTTGCCCAGGTCCATATTCACCTTGTAGTTGCCGGGGACGAGAGGCACGTCGGCCGGCCACGCCGGCAGATTCCCCGACATCGGCTGCAGCGACCGGTCGGTCAGCAGCAATATTCTCTCGGAGGCGATCTGCATGCGCACGCGAGCGTCGATGAAGCCCCTCACCCCGTCGGCGCCCTCGTGTCTGAAGACCTCGGCCAACCGCTGTGCGTCGACCTGCAGAATCTCGATGCGGCCTTCCTGGATCGTGACCTGCCAGGCGTACCACAACGGCGCGGCGAACAGCACCAGCGCGGTGATCCCGAGCGCGATGTAGCCGAGCGCCAGCGACAGGGCGGAGGAGCGCAGCATGCTGGGAGCCTGCCTAATCATCCGCCGTCACCGTGTAGCCGGCGTTGCGAACGGTGCGCAGCAGCGGACGCTCGAATTCGGCATCGATTTTCTGCCGCAATTTGCTGATGTGCACGTCGACGACGTTGGTCTGCGGATCGAAGTGATAATCCCACACATTCTCCAGCAGCATGGTTCGAGTGACCACCTGGCCGGCATGACGCATGAGATATTCGAGCAGCTTGAATTCGCGCGGCTGCAATGCAATCGGCCGGTTGCCGCGGCTTACCTTGCGCGTCAGGGGATCCATATGCAAGTCTCCCACGGTGAGCGGGGTCTCGGCATTGACGCCCTGTGCACGGCGGTGCAGCGCGTCGAGGCGCGCCAAGAGCTCGCCGAAGGCGAAGGGCTTGGTCAAATAATCGTCGCCGCCGCTGCGCAGCCCTCGGATCCGATCGTCCACCTCGGACAGCGCGCTCAAGATCAGGATGGGAGTGCGTTTGCCGGCTTTGCGCAGCACTTCGATGATGGCGAGTCCGTCGATCTCGCCCGGCAGCATCCGGTCCATGATGATCACATCGTAGGGCTCGCTGGCCCCAAGGAACATGCCGTCGCGCCCATTGCCCGCGTGGTCCACGGTGTGACCGGCTTCCTGCAGGCCTTTGACGACGAATTGGGTGACCCGTTCGTTGTCCTCGACCAGCAGTATCTTCACGTGCTTTCTCCGAGCGAGGGCACCGTCGGCTTGGCCGACCGCGATTTGGGCTCCACCGAGGGCGCGTCGGGGTGCTTCTGTCGGCGGCGGCTCTTGAAGCGCAGGCTCAACTCGTCCAGATACAGGTAGATGACGGGAGTCGTGAACAGGGTCAGGGCCTGGCTCAGGATCAAGCCCCCGACCATGGTGTAGCCGAGCGGCTGGCGCAGCTCCGAACCCGTGCCGCGGCCGAGGGCCAGGGGCAGCGAGGCGAGCAATGCCGCCATCGTGGTCATCATGATGGGCCGGAAGCGCAGCAGGCAGGCCTGGCGTATCGCGTCATGCGAGGACAGATGCTGCTCGCGCTCGGCTTGTATGGCGAAGTCGACCATCATAATGCCGTTCTTTTTCACGTTGCCGATCCGCAGGATGATGCCGATCAATGCCATCACGGTCAGATCGATGTGGAAAATGAACAGCACGAGCAGCGCGCCGACGCCCGCCGAGGGCAGGGTGGAGAGAATCGTCAGCGGATGTATGTAGCTCTCGTACAGCATCCCCAGGATGATGTACACAGCCACCAGGGCCGCGAGTATCAGGTAGGGCTGGCTCTTGAGCGAGCTCTGGAAGGCCTGCGCCGTGCCTTGAAAATTCCCGGTGATGGTCGCCGGCAGATGCATGGCGACCGAGGCCCGGTTGATGGCGTCGACGGCGTCGCCGAGCGCCGCGCCTGGCGCGAGATTGAACGACAGCGTCACCGCCGGAAACTGCCCCTGGTGATTGATGGACAGGTAGGTCACATGCTGGGTGTCGTACTTGATCATCGCGGATAGCGGCACCATCTCCCCGTTCAGTGCGGACTTCAAATACAGCTTCCTGAGGGAGTCCGGGTCGCCTTGAAGCTCGGGCGTGATCTCCAGAACCACGTGGTAGCTGTTGGCCTGGGTGAAGAACTGCGCAGCCTGCCGCTGGCCGTAGGCGTCGTACAGCGCCTGGTCGATCGCCGCCGGCTGAATGCCGAAGCGCGCCGCCTGATCCCGGTCGATGGTCAGCGACAGCATGCCGCTGCTGGTCTGCTGGTCGGAGGCGACGTCGCGCAAGGTCGGCAGCTTCTGCAGCGTTGCGAGCAGCTTCGGCGCCCATTCGTTGAGCTCGTCGATGTTCGAGTCCTGCAGCGTGTATTGATACTGCGTACGGCTGGTGCGGCCGCCGACGTTGAGGTCCTGCGCCGCCTGCATGAACAACGTCGCGCCCGGCACCTTGGCCAGCTGCGGCCGCAGACGGTTGATGATCTGATCGGCGCTGGCGCTGCGCTCATCGCGGGGCTTCAGTCCGATGACCACGAAGCCGTTGTTGATGGGTCGGCTGCCGCCGAGCCCGGTGCCGTAGCTCGCGACACCCGGATCCTTGGCGACTACATCGGTCAGCGCATGCTGGCGGCGAACCATTTCTTGGAAAGAGATGTCCTGCGGGGCATCGGAGATGCCGGCGATGATTCCCGTATCCTGCTGCGGGAAGAAGCCCTTCGGAATCTCGATGTACAGCGCCACGCTGGCCGCGAGCGTGATCAGGAACACGGTGAGGGTGGCTCGCTTGTGGTCGAGGCAAAAATCCAGGCCGCGCGTGTACCAGGCGAGGATGCGGTCGAAGGCCCTCTCCACGGCCATGTAGAGCTTGCCGTGCACAGCGTGCTTCTCGTCGCGCAGGAACAGCGCGCACATGGTCGGCGAGAGCGTGAGCGACACGAATGCGGAGATGACGATGGTCATCGTCATGGTGATCGCGAATTCGCGGAATAGCCGGCCGATGATGCCGCCCATCAGCAGCAGCGGGATGAACACGGCAATCAGCGAGATGCTGATGGACATGATGGTGAAACCGATCTCGCCCGCGCCCTTGAGCGTCGCCTCGAGGGGCGAGAGACCGTCCTCGATGTGCCGATAGATGTTCTCAAGCATCACGATGGCATCGTCCACCACGAAGCCGACGGCGATGGTCAAGGCCATCAGCGACAGGTTGTCCAGGCTGTAGTGGAGCACGTACATCATCGCCGCCGTCCCCAGCAGCGCGAGAGGCACGGTGACGCCCGGGATGATGGTCGCCCAAGCGCTGCGCAGGAACAGGAATATCACCATCACCACCAGCGCGATGGTGAGCATCAGGGTGAACTCCACGTCCTGCACCGAGGCCTTGATGGTGGTCGTGCGATTCATCACCTTGTCGACCTTGATCGACGGCGGCACGGAAGCGAGCGCGTGCGGCAGCAGTTTCTCGACGCGCTCCTCCGCCTCGATGACGTTGGCGCCCGCCTGCTTGTAGATCAACAAGAGGATTCCATCGTGCCCGTTCTGCCACGCCTTCATCAGGGTGTTCTCGGGCCCGTCGACGGCGACGCCGATGTCGCGGATGCGCACCGCTGCGCCGTTCTTGTACGCAACCACGACGTCGTTCCAGGGAGCGGCCTTCAGCAATTGGTCGTTGTCGTAAATCGTGATGGCCCGCGTCGGGCCGTTGATCGAGCCCTTGGGCGCATCGACCGTGGCGGTGCTGATGACGTTGGCCACATCCTCCATCTGCAACCCCAGCGCGGCGAGCTTGGTGGGGTCGATTTGCACGCGCACCGCGGGCTTCTGCTGCCCGCCGATGTTGACCTGCGCGATTCCCGGAATCTGCGAGATCTGCTGCGCCAGGATGTTCTCGGCGTAGTCGTCGACGGTGGTGACCGGCAGCACGTCCGAGTGCACTGCCAGTATCAGGATGGATGAATCGGCGGGATTGACCTTGCGGTAGGTCGGCGGCGTCGGCAGGTTCTTGGGCAATTGGCCGCCCGCGGCGTCGATGCCGGTCTGCACGTCCTGCGCGGCCGCGTCGATATTGCGGTTCAGGTCGAACTGCAACGTGATTTGGCTGGTGCCGAGCACATTGGTCGAGGTCATCTGCGACAGGCCGGAGATTTCCGCGAACTGATACTCCAACGGCGTCGCGACCGCCGAAGCCATGGTCTCCGGGCTTGCGCCCGGTAGCTGCGCGGTGACGACAATGGTCGGAAAGTCGACCTGGGGCAGGGGTGCCACGGCGAGCAAAGGAAAGACCACGAGACCGACCAGAAAGATGCCCCCCATGAGGAGCGAGGTGGCGATCGGCCGGCGGACGAACGGCTCTGAAATGCTCATGAGGCTTCGGCGGAAGAGCGGGCCGGGCGGGTGGAGGCATTGGCGGCGTTGACATGCACGTGCGCGCCCGGCTGCAGCCGGTATTGATTGCTGGTCACCACGCGCTCGTTGAGCGCGAGGCCGCCGTTCACGACCGTCATGCCGCCGCTCTCTTCGCCGATTTTGAGCAGCCGAACCTCGACCGTGGAGTCCGGCTTCACCACATAGGTAAAGGGCCCGTTGGGTCCGAGCTGCACGGCGGGCGTCGGCAACGTCAGCGCATCGTGGGCGACGCGCACCAGCACCCGCGCATTGACGTACTGTCCGGGCCACAAAGTATTGTGCGCGTTGCCGAAGGTCGCCTTGAGCCGCGCGGTGCCGGTGTTCTGATCGATCTCATTGTCGACCAGAGTCAGAAGTCCTTGATCGAGTTCGGTGCGTCCGTCGCGTGAGACTGTCGTGACCTTGACGGGGCCGGCGGCGAGAGCCGCGGTAACTTCGGTCAATTCCTCCTCGGGCAGGGTGAATATCACGGCGATGGGCTGAACCTGAGTCACGACGACAATGCCCGTGGTGGCCGCCGCGCGCACGATATTGCCCGGATCCACCAAGCGAATCCCCGTCCGCCCGTCGATCGGCGAAGTGATGCGCGTGTAGTCGAGCTGAGTGCGGGCATTGTCGATGACGGCTTGATCGACATCGAGTTGGGCGACGAGCTGGTCGACCAACGCGTGCTGGGTGTCGACCGTCTGTTTGCTCGCCAGGTCCTGCGGCTGCAGCAGGATGTAGCGTTCGAGATCGCGCTTGCCGTTGGCGAGCAGGGCCGCATCCTTCGCCTTGGTGGCGACCGCTTGATCGTACGCCGCCTGGTTCGGGCGCGGGTCGATTTGCGCGAGCAAATCGCCCTTGTGCACGGTCTGACCCTCGGTGAAGGCGACCTTTTTCAGCTCACCGTCCACACGCGCGGTGACCGTTACCGTATAGAACGCCTGAACCGTGCCAAGGCCGGTCAGATAAATCGGCACGTCCGCATGCGTCACAGCCGCCGTATCGACGGCGATGGCCGCGGCGGTTTTGCGCGCAGCGGCATCGGCCGGTTGATGGACGAACCTGCGCCACCCGATCAGCAGAAGCGCCGCCGCCGCAAGCAGCAGTATCCAGCCGCGCCCACCGAATCTACGGAAATCGTTCATTGACTCGTCACCCTTGTTGCCACCCGCCGCCGAGCGCGGTGAACAAGTCCACCAGCGCCTGCAGACGCAAATAATCCACCTGTACCAGCTCATCCTGTGCGCTGAACAGCGCGTTCTCCGTGTTGAGCACGGTCAGGATGTTCACCACCCCCGCGGACATCTGGGTCTGCGAGAACTCGAAGGCGCGCCGTGCCGTGGCAACCGCATCACGCTGGCGTTGTTGTTGCTCGACCGTCTGTTGCGCCGCCACCAGCGCGCTCTCGACATTGCTGAAGGCGGTGAGCACCGTCTTGTGGTAGGTCGTCAGCAATTCGGTGTAACGCGCCTTGCTGTAGGCCACCTGGCCGCGCAGCGCCCCGCCGTGAAAGATGGGCTGCATCAGCCCCCCGGTGAGGGCATACACGCGGTTCGGGGGGCTGACCAGCGAGGTCAGCGCCGAGCTCTCGTAGCCGCCGACCGCCGTGAGCTGGATATCGGGAAAAAGCGCCGCGCGGGCGACGGTGATGTCGGCGTTGGCGGCGATCAATTGCTGTTCCGCCTCGGCCACGTCCGGGCGGCGCGAGAGAAGCTGCGACGGCAGGCCCTCGGCGACGGCCGGTATCTTGAGCTGCGCCAGTGTGCCCACATCGACATCGACCGACTCGGGCGTCTTGCCGATCAGCACGGCCAGTGCGTACACGGTTTGCCGAAACTGCTGCAGCAGCGGAGGCAGGGCCGCATTCAACAGCGCCACAGTGGTCTCCTGCTGGGCGACGTCGAGCCCGGTGGCGGTGCCGGCCGATTGCTCGAGCCGGAACCCGCGCAAGATTTTCCGGCCGTTCGCGAGATTCTGCTGCGCCACAGAAATACGATCGCGCAGCTCCAGCGCCTGAAAATACGTGGTGGCGACGCTGCTGATGACGGTGAGTGCGACGGTTTGCTGATCGTAGCGGCTGGCGGCCGCGGCCGCGCGCGCGGCATCGCGCAAGGCGCGATTCTTGCCCCAGAAATCGAACTCGTAGCTTGCACTCAACTCAGGATTGAAGGAGTTGAACACCCGCGGCCCCAAGCCCGTGACTTGGGCGCGCTCGCGGGTTGCCGTCGCGCCCAGATCGAGTGACGGCAGCAGGGCGGCGCCTGCGATCCGAGCCTGCGCGTCCGCCTCCTGCACACGGGCGATGGCGCCGGCCAGGTCGTCGTTGTTGCGCTCGGCTTCGGCGATCAATTCATCGAGTTTCGGGGACCCAAACCCATGCCACCAATCGGCAGGCGGCCATAGGATGGCGGAGGCGCCGCCGCCGGCCGTCTCGTGCCACTGCGGGGGCGGGGCAATGTCCGGCCGATGGTAGGCGGGACCCACGCTGCACCCGGCCAACAGTGCTCCTGCGGAGCCGAGAACGCCTAAGGCGAAGGGTTGCCATTTCATGCCGCCACCCTGGTCCTTAGGCCATTAAACGCGAGTGGTCGGATTGTTAAAATCCGTTAATCTCTGCGCCGACCGATCCGGCGCTGGACCGTCG
>JBARBX010000461.1:0-8973 GCA_049793535.1 Steroidobacteraceae bacterium
GCACTGCTGCTTGCGCCAGCGGCCGGCGCCGGCACGCCTTCCGCCGTCGAGGTGAACATGCGGCTGCAGGCCGTGCTCGACCAGGCGGTGGCCCCCGATTCGAAGGCCGGCGCACTCGCGGGCGTGAGTGCGCCGCGGCTCGGCATCGAGTGGAACGGCGCCAGCAGCGTGAGGGGCGCTCGCTCGCAGCCAGGGCTGCTGCCCAACCAACCGTTCAGAATCGCCAGCATCACCAAGGTGTTCGTGGCTGCGACCGTCTTTCGTCTCGTGGAAGAACATCGCCTGGGATTGTTCGATGCGATTGCGCCGCGCCTGAGCGCCGCCACCGCCGCGAGTCTACGGGCCGGCGGCTACCACCCTGAGCGTATCACCACGCAACAGCTGCTGTCGCACACCAGCGGCTTGTACGATTACGCCGGCGATCCGGCGTTCGCCGCCGCCATCTTGGCCTCTCCGCACAAGCGCTGGACGCGCGCCGAGGAGATCAAGTTTGCCATGACCCACGGCAAACCCGTGGGCAAGCCCGGCGAGCGTTATGCCTACTCCGACACGGGCTATCTGATTCTCGGCGAGGCCATCGAGAACATAACGCGGCAATCCCTGCCGAGCGCGGTGCGCGAACAACTCGATCTGAAGGGGCTCGGTTTGGAGTCGACTTACTTCGAATCGCTGGAGAAAACGCCGCCCGGCGCCCTGCCGCCGGCGCATCAGTATCTGGATGCGACGGACACCAGCGGCTTCGATCCCTCGTTCGACCTTTATGGCGGCGGCGGCCTGGTGTCGACCACGGCGGACCTGGATCGCTTCTTGCGCGCACTGTTGCAGGGGCGGATCTTCAAGCATCGGTCCACCTTGGCGGCGGCTCTGATGACGGTGGACGCCCAGCATGACGCGGGCGATCATCTGCACGCGAACCTGCTCACGACGTGGCATTTCGGCAAGCGCGTGTGCTGGGCTCATCTCGGATTCTGGAGCAGCGAAGCGCTGTACTGTCCGGACGCCGACATCGCCGTCTCATTCACCCTGAACCAGGGGAATCCCAGCAACCCGGACGCGCTGGCCGACCTGGCAAGCGCGCTCGCGTCGGTCATCGAATCGCAGAACTCATCGCCTGATCCGTAGCCGGCGGCCGCCGCCAGTATCTGGGCTCCGCCTCAGTTTTCCGCCGCCGCGGCCGCTGCCCGCCCTTTTGCGCCTCCCCAGTCTCGCCGCAAACGGCGCGTCCGCAGGCCTCCGCGCAACCATTTCTTGACGAATGATAAAACTGGGCCTAATGTCAGTTCCATAAGAATCTCAGCATCGATAAACAACCATTGCGTTTCATTTGACGGCCGGGGAATACGACCTATGAGTGAGCATCCATCGTCGAGGCAGACCGGGTTCAAGCGCGTATGCACCGGACTTGGCATCGTTGCCTCCCTGCTCGCCCCCCGGTTGCTGTTGGCAGCGCCCGTCGAATCCGACCAGCTCAGTGAGATCATCGTCACTACGGAGCATCGTACCGAGAACCTGCAGACGGTTCCGGTTTCCGCCACCGTGTTTACCGCCGCCGATATCGAGCGCGTCGGCGCCGTGTCGATTCGCGATCTGGCCGACAAAATCCCGAATTTCAGCTACACGGACACCACCAGCCTGTCCAATCCCTTCATCACCATACGCGGCATCTTCTCGAACGTGTACAACGCCGGCGTCGAAGCAGGCTTCGGCAGCTACATCGACGGCGTGTACATGGGACGCACCGCCGCGTTTGATTCCGATACCGCGGATATCGCGCAGCTCGAAGTTCTACGCGGACCGCAGGGGACGCTGTTCGGCAAGAATACGATTGCCGGCGCGATCAACATCACCACCGTGCAGCCCACCTCGACCCCGACGGGATCGGCGGAGCTCGACTACGGCAACTATAACTACGTGCGGGCGAAGGCGTCCTACAGCGGCCCGATTTCCGACACCTTGGATTTCAGGGTCAGCGGCTTCCGCACCAGCCGGGACCCCACCACCACGAATCCCAGCGGCCCCGGCTTCGACGATCGCGATGCCTCGGGCGGCCGCATCCAGTTTCTCTATCGGCCCTCTGAAAACTTGAGCGTGTATTTCGCCGCCGACGCGGAGATCAACCGGACGTTGGGTGATGTCCAACAGGCGCTGGTGGACGGGTACTCTCCGCTCCTGGGCCTGCCGCCCAACAGCGTCGGCAATCCGATTCCGTACGTGAACAACTCGGACTCTCCTCATCACGAGGACCGCAATCTATACGGCACGCAGCTCAACATCGTTTACACCTTCGCCGGCGGAGCGCAGTTGACCTCGATCACGGCCTATCGTTCCGAATGGTTCAGCAACGAGTTCGATTTCGACGGCATCAATTCAAATGAGCTCGCCGCATTGAGCGGCGGCATCACCTTCGCCGCGACGGAGAACGATCAGGAAAAATCCGAGCAAGGCAGCGAGGAAATTCGCTTCGCCTCCGCCATCGGCGGCCCGTTCGACTACGTCGCCGGTGTTTATTTTCTGCATGAAAACACCACCGAACACGATCGGGTCGACATCACCAACGGCACGCTGTTCAACTTTGGATTCGGCATTCCGGCGTCCGTGACCGGCCCGTTGGGGCTCACCGGAGCGATCGGACCGGACGCCAATGAGATCACGAACAGCTACGCGGTCTACGCTCAAGGCAACTACCACATCAGCGATAAGCTGACCCTGACCGCGGGGACGCGCTACACCTATGAAAGCCGCAGCGCCATCTACACGGCCGTCGCCGACCCGTTGCTCGGCCTGATCGGCATCACGCCCTTCGGTCCCGTGCCCTTGAGCAACAGCGAGAGTGCCTTCTCACCCACCGGCGGCATTGAATACAAGGTCAATTCCGAACTACTGGCTTACGCCAAGGTCACCCGCGGCTTCAAGGCCGGCGGCTTCAATCTGGCGTATCAAACCTCCGCGTCCAATATCGGCAATGGCAACAGCCTGCTGGACTTCGGCCCCGAAACAGTCACGGCTTACGAGATCGGCACGAAAGCCGAGTTCCTCGACCGCCGCCTTCGCACCAATGTGGCCGTGTTCTACAGCGACTACAAAGACCTGCAGACCCGGGAAGCCTACCAAAGCGGTTTTGGCGAAGTCGACGTCATCCAGAATGTCGGGGGCGCCCACATCAAGGGCGCCGAGTTCGACGGCGAATGGCTGGTGCTGCCGGGCCTCGAGATCACGGGCGGCGCCGGCTACACGCATGCGCAGATCGTCACGCCGTTTTTCGATCAGAACGGCGTGAACTACGACGGCAATCTCCTGCAACGAGTCCCCAAGTACACCACCAACCTGGGCGCCGAGTACATCTTCCATCCCTCCTCGCACTTCGATATGGGGATTCGCGGCCAGTGGAGCCACACGGAGGACTACTTCAACGATGACAGCGACACCATCACCGTGCCCAGCCTGGATACCGTCAATGCCAGTTTCTCATTGTTGTCGCCGGGTTCGCGATCCTGGGAGGTCACCGCCTGGGTGCGAAATCTGACCAATCAAAATAAGATCACTTCCTATGGCCCCAACAGCACGACCTTGTTCGGCACACCGCAACCGTTTGCCGCGTTCGAAACACCCAGGACCTATGGCATCCACCTTCGATACGCCTTCTGATGGCGGGTGCGAACTAGTCCGGGGCCGGTGAGCTTCATTCGCCCCATCGGCCTCGCCGTTTGCGCTGGCCTTCTGGCCGCGCATGCCGCAGCCGTCCAGGCGGCTGCTGCCGATATCGGCTGGTCGGACTCGCTGGTCGGCACCGCGATTGCGCAGGGGACCTTCCCCGGCGCGGTGGTGGTCGTCGTCCGCAAGGACCAGCCCGCGTTCCTCAAGAGCTACGGCGTGTCCAGTGTGGTTCGGCGCGATCCCATCGATCCGGACCGAACCATGCTGCAGATCGGATCGATCACCAAGCTTTTTACGGCCATCGTGGCCCTGCAACTCGCCGATGAAGGGCGGCTGGATTTGGATGGGGACGTGGCCCAAACCTTAAAGCGCTTCAAGCTCTCGCGGCCCGAGTTGGGAAGGATGACAATTCACGATCTGCTCACCCATCAAGCCGGTTTCGATTCGAGCCTGATCGGCACCACATTCGACGACCCGGGCAAGGTCCAAGAGTCTCCCGAGCAATTGAGGCGAATGTTCATTCGCGTGCGCGCGCCGGAGGAAATCACCTCCTATGACAATCTGGCGGTCGGCCTCCTAGGTTTGGCGCTCGAGGACATTACCGGTCAGAGCTATTCGGAGCTGGTCCGCACCCGCATATTCCTGCCTCTGGGGATGCAGCACAGCATCACGCAATTCGATCCACGCTACGGCCCGCAGCTCGCCGGCTGCGCCGTGCCTGACGGTCACGGGGGTTGGGAGGCGTGCCGATGGCAATACTCTCCCGTGCGCGATGTACCCGCGGGCGGAATCTATGCGACCGGTGCGGATCTGGCGAAATTTCTGTCCGCTCTCCTGTCCGAGGGGAGGTATCCGGGTGGGCGACTGGTGTCGGCCGCCGCCTGGGCTCGGTTTACTGATTTCGACAACAATCGACTCAATCCCGGCCTCCCGGGCATTGGCTTGCTAGCCCTGCAGCAAGCGCCGGTCGAGCGCGGCGATTGGGGCCATGACGGCGGGGGCTACGGCTCGGTCAACACGCTGTATGTCTCGCCGCGCGGCGGAGTGGCGGGCTTTCTGGGAGTGACCGGCGGGTCGAAAGATACCCCGCTGACACTCAGCGGCATCGTAGAGTACTTTCGCATCGATGCCGCGCGCGAAGAGCAATTCGGTGCCGCCTACCAACTGCTGCGCAAATTCGACCATGAGATTGCAGCATTGGCGCCGATTGCCGCGGCCGATCAGCGAAGCGCGACTTATACCCAGGCGCCCTTCACGCCGGCGGAAATCAGGCGTCTTCAAGGCCGCTACTTTCCCGCCCGACGCTGGAACTACGCACCCCTGCTCGGCCGTTTCTTGCCGGCACTTCTGCCGTGGACCGAGGTGGAGGTCAACGCGGACGGGAGCCTCAGCATCGACGGCCAAGGACCGTGGCGACAAGTGGCGCCGCGGTTGTTCCAGGGTCCGGAGGGCCGCCGCTTGGGATTCGAGATTCGCGGGGGCGTGATCTCCGGCGGCTCGGTCACCCACTCGCGGCTCGAACGTCATCCGTGGTGGGCGCAACCGCAGTTCACGGTGGTGCCGTTTTTTGCCGCGCTCGCCTGGGCGCTCAGCGGAATCATCCCCGCACTGCGAGCGCGACTCGGCCGCAGCGCGCGGCAGGTCGGGTGGCTGTCTGCCCTTGGCGGAGCGGCGCTGCTGGTGTCGCTGGCCTGCGAGTTCGAGTATGGTCCCGACCTGTACGTCGCCCATCATGAGAGCGTCGCATTGGCGTTCCGCATCCCGATGCAGCTTGCGTTGGCTTTGCTCGCCCTCCTCCCGTTCGTCTTTGCGGCCAGCATTCGCGCGAACGCGTGGCGGGGCTGGCTCAGCCGGCTGCACGGCGCAATGCTCACCGTCGCGGCCATCGTAGTCGTCATCTTGTCAGGATACTTCGGCCTGATCGGCCGTGTGCACGGCGTGTGATTGCGCGCAGAATCGAATCTTTGAGGGGGTACGCCATGTGGGATCGTCGTCGGTTTATGCTCGCTGCCGGTGCGACTGTGTTGTCGTCGCCCGTGTTCGCCGGCCTGCGCGAAGGATACTCGGCTGCATCGTACGACCGCGCCATGGTGATCGATGCGCTCGGCGGGCCCGGCGAGTTCAAAGCGGCAGGATCGCCGGATGAGCCTTGGTCCGATCGCGTGATCGCCGACGCCCGCGCGTCCGGCCTCACGGCCGCCAATGTGACCGTCGGCGAGGTGGGTAACGGACCGCATCGTTTCGAAGAGGCGGTGCAGGGCATTGCGCGTATCGATCGCGAGATACAGCTTCACCCGGACGCGTTCCTGAAAGTGCTATCGGCGAGCGATCTGCGGCTCGCCAAATCGAGCAAGCGTCTGGGTCTGATCTGCGGATTTCAAGACACCAGCATGCTGGATGGCGATTTGAGCCGCTTGAACGTATTCCAGGGACTCGGGGTGCGCATCTTTCAACTCACCTACAACAGACGCAACCTCATGGGCGACGGCTGCATCGAGTCGGCCGACGGAGGCTTGAGCTCGCTCGGCCACCAAGCGATCGCGGAGCTCAATATCCGCCGCTTGCTGCTCGATCTCAGCCACGCGGGACCTCGAACGATCGCGGAAGGTATTGCGGCCTCGAAATCCCCGCTTGCCATTACGCACACCGGTTGCCGTGCCCTCGCCGACTCCCCGCGCAACGTCAGTGACGAGTCGCTCAAGGCTCTCGCAGAAAAGGGCGGCGTGGCGGGGATTTATTTCATGTGCTTTCTCCGCTACCTCGAACAGCCGCACAGCGAAGATGTCATCCGCCATCTCGAGCACGCGGTGAACGTGTGCGGCGAGGATCATGTGGGCATCGGCACCGACAGCTCCATATCCGCCATGCCAGTCGACGATGCGTTCAGGGCGGAGCATCGCAAGACCATAGCCGAGAGGATCAAAGCCGGCGTTTCCGTGGCCGGCGAATCACCGGACGTGCTCAACGTCATTCCGGAATACAACACGCCGCGCCGGCTGCTGACTCTCGCCGATGACCTTGACCGGCGCGGCTGGCCGTCCGGGCGGATCGACAAGGTTCTCGGGGCCAATTTCGCGCGCCTGTTCGGCGAGGTGTGGGGCTGAGCTGCGACTATTGACGGTAGTCCATATCTGACCGCCAGGCGGGGGTTGGGTATCATCGGTCATCAATCGGAGGTGCTTCCATGTCAACGCAGCCGCGTCCAACAAGAATTTGCTAGCCGGTTTGGCGACCGGTCACCCGTCAGGCGCGGAATGAAGGTGCATGTCGTCCTGCTGTGCGCGGCAGTTCTCCGGACTACAATAGGCCTGGTGTCCAAGGAAAAGGAGCGCCTATGAATATCGGCGGCTGTGCATTCAAAGAGAAATGGATTGCGTTGTTGCTCATTTTGCCATTGCCTGGGCTTGCCGCGCCGGATGGGGCCGATAGTGCGCCGGCGGGATACCCCACACTGCCTGGCGCGAGTCTTGCGGCTGCACTTGCGCATGCTTGCGAAAAGCATGAGCAGAATCCCCCGACTCCGGCGGTGGACGTATATGTCTGCAACCGGTGGGCGATTGATGGGTTAAAATCGGTAACGCCTCTCGGCGCAGCTTATGCGGCAAAGAAGACCCTAAATTTGGCTAATTCGCCTGAGGGTGAGGCAACGCTAACGAGATTCCTTAGGGTGAATGCCGGGATCGCAGAGGTGCCTGCAGAGTCGCTGGCGAAAAATTTGATTGGACGGCTCCGCGGAAAAGGTGCGATGGGCCCTCTGGTGTTCATCTCGGTCGCCTCAGCTGTGGTCGCCGGCTTCGAATTGACCGAAATCACCGACGACCGTCTACCACTGCCTGCAGGTCCGTCGCCCAGCGGCCCTGATAAAAGCCCAATTCATCGAACTGCAGTCAAGCTCTGGATCAGCGCAGGCATAGGATTGATTGCGGCGCTCGTCTATTTGTTCTTGCGACGGCGTGGACTTATGTGACCGCCGGCGGCCGCCGCCAGCATGGCGCAAGATGCCAATCCGGACGACGGCAACGGCTAGTCTCCTTCGTCCCGCAAGACTCGCAACTCGATGACGATCACGCGCCGCCGCTTCAGCGACTGAGCAGCCCCGTGCGCCGGCGCACATCAGCGCATACTTTCTGCGAGCTGCCCGGATGGCGAACCTTGAGTCTACCCGCCGCCGTCGCGAAGCCCCAAGTGGCCTTGATGACGTCTTCAACGATGCGCGCCGCGCATGCGACGCCCCATGCATCGGCTAGTGCGAGTACTTCTGTGCCGGTCGGGCAGGCAAAGCCTTGCTGAAAAGACAGGGTGTGCTCGCCCCGACCGCTGATGTCCGGCACTAAATCGAACGCCGGGGCCAGGCGAAACCCATCGGGGCGCACCAGCATCCAGAAATTCTTGAGGTGATCATCGACATTGCCGATAGCGGCGTTGAAAACCATCTGCCGATACAGCGCGGCCAAGTCATCCGCAGGGGCAGCAGAATGTTTGCGCAGCACCTGAGCAAGCTCAGAGTAGCCGTGCACATGGATGCCGGGACGCTCTTTGCACAGCGTGCGCAGACTCACCATGTGGTACCGGCCGCCCTGATCGCTGACGTCGAAGCGCTTGACCATGAGCACTCGCCGAGCGCCGATCGTCTGCAATCGCGACTCCGGGACCTCAAGTCCCGCGCGCTGAGCAAGCGCCAAACAGGTTGCTTCGAGGCCAACGACGTCATAGGCTTCATCGCGTGCGCGGCTGGGGAATTTGGCGAGCCATTCTCCGGACTCATCGTGTACGAGCGCCTTGGGCCTCGCGCCACCGGCGCGGCTGCTGCCCTCCAAGAGGCGGCGAAACTCATCGCCCGGCGGCAGTGTCCCGGCCTCGAATTGTGCGGCCGCCGCCAGGAGCTTTGACAGCGCGGTGGTGGGAACACTTTGATCGGGATGGGGGGCGGTATCGGTCGCAGTAAATAGCAGTGCCCCGGTGCCGCCGCCGCGCATGCGCAGCAGCATCTCCGCTAGTGTCGGCGTGCCGCCATCGGCGGTGATTGCCGCAGCGAGCAAGCGCCGACCCCAATCGTCCGGGAGCGCATCGTCGAACACCGCCAGAGGTGGATACAGCATCTCGGCACGAAACCGTCGAGCGGTATCCAGGGGGAGAGACACCGGATCAAGCGCGAAGGCATCAGCCTCACTCGCCCAGGCACGCCTGTATTCGAACTCGGATTCGAAACGCCCGCTGTTGCGCTCCGGAGCCGTCGCCGCCAGCTCCCCGACTAGCCGGATCGCTCCCTCCGGGCGTCGCACCCAGACAAATATATGTTTGATCAAGCGCGTCTCGAGG
>JBARBX010000462.1:0-13923 GCA_049793535.1 Steroidobacteraceae bacterium
GTGTGTCGGCGGTACCCTGCGGGAGAATGTTTATGCGGAGCGCGACCACCCGCCCTTCGATCGCGTCACCATGGATGGGATCGCGGTGGACAGCGCCGCGTTGCGCCGCGGCCTCCGGCGCTTCCGCCTCCAGGGCATCCAAGCGGCGGGGGCGCCGCCCATCAAACTCGTAGCGGCCGACGATGCCATCGAAGTGATGACCGGGGCGATCCTGCCCCCGGGCAGCGACTGCGTGATTCCCGTCGAGCAGCTAGAGATCACCGACGGCTACGCCTCTCTCAACTCCGAGGCGGCGTGGCCGGCGTATCACAATGTTCATCGGCGCGGCAGCGACAGCCGGCAAGGCGCGCTGTTGCTGGAAACCGGCACGCTGCTGCGTGCGCCCGAAATCGCGGTGGCCGCATCCGCGGGCATGGCGCGGGTGCGCGTCAGCAGTCAGCCTGCGGTGATGGTGGTCTCGACCGGCGATGAGTTGATCGAACCCGGGGATCCCATCGAGGACTATCAAGTCCGCCGTTCCAACGCCTATGCCGTGGCCGCCTCCCTGCGCAAGCGCGGCTTGGTCCGGGTGGGCGACGATCACGTGGCCGACGATGAGGGCCTGCTGCTGGAGCGCCTCGGCTTGCATCTGACGACGCATGAAGTGGTGGTGTTGAGCGGCGGCGTCTCCATGGGGAAATTCGACCTCGTCCCCAAGGCCTTGGCGCGGCTCGGAGTCCAAGAAGTGTTCCACAACATCGCGCAGCGGCCGGGCAGACCCATGTGGTTCGGCATCGGACCGCAGGGCCAGGCGGTGTTCGGGTTGCCGGGAAACCCGGTGTCCACCCTGGTCTGCCTGATTCGCTACGTCATCCCGGCCATTGCCGAGGCCATGGGGACCCGACGAACGCCGCCCGAGCGCCTGGCGCTGGCGGCTCCGGTCATGGTCCAGCCGCCGCTCGCATATTTTCTGCCCATGACCATTCTGCACGACGACTGGGGCCGCCCCTGGGCAAACCCGAAGCGGCCCAACGGGTCGGGAGATTTCCTGAGCCTCGCCGGCACGGATGGCTTCGTCGAGCTTCCGCCCGGACCCAACACCTATCCGAAAGGCTTCGTCGCCACCGTGTATCGCTGGTAATGAGTTCCACCGTTCACTACATTCGCAGCCCCCAGAATCCGGTCGATCGCCTCGGCCGGCCGCTGCACGACTTGCGCATTTCGGTCATGGATCGCTGCAATTTTCGCTGCCCGTACTGCATGCCGAAGGAGGAGTTCCACGAACACTATCGATTCCTGAAGTCGCAGGAACGACTGTCGTTCGAGGAGATCGTACGTCTGTCGCGGTTGTTCGCCACCTTGGGCGTACGCAAGCTACGCCTCACCGGCGGTGAGCCCTTGCTGCGCACGAATCTGGCGGATTTGGTCGGGGATCTCTCCGACGTTCCTGGCATCGACGACATTGCCCTCACCACGAATGGAGTGTTGCTGGCGCAGCATGCCGTCGATCTTCATGCCAACGGTCTGCAGCGGGTAACGGTGAGCTTGGACACCCTGGACAAAGAGGTCTTCGCTCGCATGAGCGGCGGCTTCGCGGCCCTCGATCAGGTCCTCGGCGGCATCGAGGCGGCGATCGGCGCCGGCCTGACGCCGGTCAAGATCAATGCCGTCATCGAGCGCGGATTGAACGATCATACGGCCTTGGACCTCATCGAGCGCTTTCGCGGCTCGCCCGTCATCGTGCGTTTCATCGAGTTCATGGACGTGGGTAACCGCAATCAGTGGCGGCCCGAACTCGTGGTCCCGTCGCGCGAGCTCGCCGCGCGCATTCAAGCGCGTTGGCCCATGAGTCCGATCTCGCAGAACTACCCGGGCGAGGTGGCGCAGCGCTGGGCGTTCGACGACGGCGGCGGCGAGGTGGGCTTCATCTCCTCGGTATCGCAGCCTTTTTGCGGAGCCTGCAGCCGCGCGCGCCTGTCCTCGGAAGGAAAATTCTACACCTGCCTGTTCGCGACCCACGGTCTCGATCTGCGTGCACCGCTGCGTGCCGGCGCCGACGATGCGCAGCTCCTGCAACTGATCCGCGGTGTCTGGAACGGCCGTACCGACCGCTACAGCGAACTGCGTGGGGAGTTGCGGCGCGCGGACCCTGCGGCGCAGAAGATCGAAATGAATTACATCGGCGGGTGAGTGCCATGACTTTTTCCCATTTGGACGCCGATTTGCATCCGACCATGGTGGACGTCGGCGACAAGGCCCCGACCAAGCGCACGGCCACCGCCGAAGCGCGCGTGCGCTTCCCGGCGGAGGTCGCCGCGGCGCTTCGCGACAGCGGCCTGCGCTCGCCCAAAGGCCCGGTGTTCGATACCGCGATCGTGGCGGGAGTCATGGGCGCGAAGCGAACCCACGAACTGATTCCGTTCTGCCATCCGCTCGGGCTCGAGAACTGCCGCATCACCATCGATCTCGACGGCGACGCGGCGGTGATTCGCTGTACCGTGAGCGTGCATCACAAGACGGGCGTGGAGATGGAGGCGCTCACCGGCGCGAGCATCGCGGCCCTGACCATTTACGACATGTGCAAGGTGCTGTCTCACGACATCGTCATCGCGGACCTGCGCCTGCTTGCGAAGGACGGCGGCCGCAGCAGTTACGACCTCAAGGGGACGCCGTGACATCCGTGCCCGTCCATGGACTGATACTCGCCGGCGGCGCGAGTTCCCGAATGCGCCGGGACAAGGCTGCGCTTCAATACGGCGGCAAGACCCAGTTGGACCGCGCCTTCGAATTGGCGGGGCGGCACGTGCCCACAGTGTTCGTGTCCGTTCGCGCCAGCCAGATCACCGAGCCTGCGCGGGCGCAAAAACCCATGATCGTGGACTCGGTCGCGGGCGAAGGTCCCATCGTCGGCATCCGCTCGGCGCTCGCCGCATACCCGCACGTGGCATGGCTGGTGTTGGCCTGCGATCTGCCGTTCCTTTCCGATGCCGCGTTGTCGCAGCTCTTGCGCGAGCGCGACGCGAGCGTGTTGGCCACGGCCTATCGCAGCACTCAGGATGGCCTGCCCGAACCCTTGTGCGCCATCTGGGAACCGGCCGCCGCGGGTGCCCTGGCCGCCTACGTATCCGGCGGGGGCAACTGCCCGCGGAAATTTCTCATGCGTCACGCGGCAACCCTGCTCGAACCTCGGGACCGTCGCGCTCTCGACAACATCAATACGCCGGAGGAATACGCCCAGGCTCGCGCAACCCTGGACGCCGCAGGTTGACGCCATGCAATTGAAAATTCACTACTATGCCCTGATGCGCGAGCAGGCCGGCCGCTCCGAAGAGACCCTCGAGACAGGCGCCGGCACGCCCGCCGCCCTGTACGGAGAATTGGCGCATCGATATGGATTCACTCTCCTGCGCGAACAATTGAAGGTCGCGGTCAACAGCGAGTTCAGCGACTGGACCCGCCCGCTCGAGCCGGGCGATGCGGTCGTCTTCATCCCACCGGTGGCGGGCGGCTGATGCGCTTCCGCTTCACTGAGAGTCCCATCGACACCGTGCAGGCGCGCCGCGAGCTGCTGGACCCGGGTGCAGGCGGCTACGCCAGCTTTGAGGGTTGGGTGCGGGATCTCAACGAGGGACAGGAGGTCACTCGTCTGGAGTACGAAGCGTTCCAGGAACTGGCGGTGAAGGAAGGCGAGCGCATCCTCGCCGAGGCCTTGCAGCGCTTCCCTCTCAAGCACGCGCTGTGCATTCATCGCATCGGCGCTCTCGATCTCGCCGACATGGCGGTGTGGGTGGGGGTGAGTTCCGCGCATCGCGGCGAAGCCTTCGACGCCTGCCGCTTCATCATCGACGAAGTCAAGCATCGCCTGCCCATCTGGAAGAAGGAACACTACCGCAGCGGCGATTCCGGCTGGGTGAACTGCGAGCGCTGCGCGGCGGCGCCGCACCACATCCACGAACACGCGTGAGCGGGCCGCAATGCAGCCCGACTATTCACGGCAGCAATTGCTCAAGGAAATCGGCGCCCAGGGCCAGGCGGCGCTCGCGCGCAGCCGGGTGCTCGTGGTTGGGTTAGGCGGCCTCGGCAGCCCAGTGCTGCAATACTTGGCCGGCGCTGGGGTCGGTTGTCTCGGCATCGTCGACGGCGACACGCTGGACGCAAGCAACCTGCATCGCCAACCGATATACGCCCTCGCGGAGGTCGGCGGACAAAAAACCGGACTGGCGGCGGCCGCGGTCAAACGCATCAACCCGACCGTACAGGTCGAAATCCACGCCAAGCGGCTGAGCGCGGACAATGCCCTGGATCTGATCCGCGGCTACGACGTCGTCATCGACTGCAGCGACAACTTTCGCGCCAAGTACCTGATCAACGACGCCGCCGTGCTCGCGCAGCGGCCCGCGGTGTTCGCGAGCGTCTACCAGTACGAGGGCCAGCTCCAGGTATACAAACCGGACCCGCTGCACGCCTGTCTGCGCTGTCTCTGGCCCGAAGCGACGGCCGACGGCGTGGTCGGCAACTGCGCCGAAGCGGGAGTCTTAGGTCCGGTGCCCGGCGCCTTCGGCACCCTGCAGGCCTTGCTCGCCATCAAGCTTCTCCTAGGGTTGTCCGGTCAACTCGCGGGCGAGCTGCTGCTGCTCGATTTCACGAATTTTTCCAGCCTGAAGCTCAAAGCGGCGCGGCGCGCCGAATGCCGCGCCCCCGGGTGCGCGCACATCCAAGGGCTTGGGAAGGAGGACGCCGACATCGAGCTTGCTCTTCCCTCGTTGGCTGAGGCGGCGACCCTGAAGCTGGAGGTCATCGATATCCGCACGGCCGAAGAAGTCGCGGCTCGTCCGACTCAAGCAAGGCACATCGCCATGGCCGCCCTCTTGTCGGATCCCGGCCAGCTCCGGGAGGGACGGCAGTATCTGTTGCTGTGCGCCTCGGGCAAGCGCAGCTTGGCGGCGGCCCGGGAACTGCGCAAGCGAGGGCTCGCCGTGCACTCGCTCGCCGGCGGACTGCGGCAGTTGAAGGAATGATTCTTGCGCTTCGACTCCAAATTGCCCGACGTCGGCACCACCATTTTCACCGTGATGTCGCGCCGCGCGCTGGAAGAAGGCGCGCTCAACATCGGCCAGGGATTTCCGGACTATGCCATCGATCCCCGTTTAGGTTCCGCCTTGCTGCATGTGATTGGCGAAGGACACAATCAATACGCGCCCATGGAAGGGGTGGTCGAGCTGCGCGAACGGATTTCCGCCAAGCTCGAGATGAGTTATGGCCGGAGCTTCGATCCGCAGAGCGAGATCACCGTAACCTGCGGCGGCACCGAGGCGCTTTACGATGCCATCCAAGCGGTGGTGGGCCCCGGCGACGAAGCCATCATTTTCGACCCCGCCTACGATGCCTACGAACCCGCCGTGAGGCTCGCGGGCGGGCGCTGCATGCGCATCGGCCTCGCGCCCCCGGCCTTCCGTTTCGACTGGGATGAGGTGCGGCGGAAGGTGAGCAAGCGGACGCGCTTGATCATCATCAACAGTCCGCAGAACCCGAGCTGCACGGTGGCCGGAAGCGAAGACTTGGACGCTCTCGCCGAGCTGATCCGCGATCGGCCGATCACGATTCTGTCCGACGAGGTGTACGAACACGTGCTCTATGACGGCCGCCGTCACGCCTCGGTGCTGGCCCACCCGGAATTGCGGCCGGTGAGCTTCGCGGTGTTTTCCTTCGGGAAAACGCTGCACGCCACCGGATGGCGGGTGGGCTATTGCGTGGCGCCGGCGCCATTGTCCCGCGAGCTGCGCAGGGTGCACCAGTTCAATACCTTCAGCATCGCCGCGCCCCTGCAATACGCCATCGCGCGCTATCTGGCGGCCTGCCCCGACGTTTGGAGCGGGCTGTCGGCGTTCTTCCAAGCCAAACGCGACCTGCTCGCGGGATTGCTGCGCGGCTCGGGCTTCGAGCCCGTCCCGGCGGCCGGCACCTATTTTCAGCTAGTCGACTACGGCGCGCTCAGCGGCGATGCCGACATGGATTTCGCCGACCGGCTGATTCGGGAGGCGAAAATCGCCACCATTCCGCTGTCGCCATTCTATGCGGCGCCACCGGCGATGACGCTGCTGCGGCTGTGCATCGCGAAGAGCGACGCCACGCTCGAGGACGCGGCCGAGAGGCTGTGTGCGTTTGCTCAGACAGGCTCCTAGGTTCCAAAGCGGCGCGAGGCCGAGGCCGACGGCAGGCTTTGACGCTGGCGGATGCGGGCCGCGTCCATGAGCATGCGTCCAGCCCAGCGATACACATTGTTTTCCTTCACCGTCCGGCGCATCAGGCGCATGCGATTGCGCCGTTCATCGCGGCCCATCCGCAGGGCGACTTCCATCGCGTCCGCCGTCTCGGTCACGTCGAAGGGATTGATCAGAACGGCCTCCGCCAGTTCCCGCGAGGCACCCGCAAAGGTGCTGAGAATCAGTACGCCGTCCTCGTCGTCGCGCGCGGCGACGAACTCCTTGGCCACGAGATTCATGCCGTCATGCAGGCTGTTGACGATGCAGAAATCCGCGGCGCGGTACAGTTCGAACACCCGCAGCGGTTCCTGATGTTCGTCGATCAGCACGATCGGGCGCCACTCGCCCTCCGCGAACTTGCCGTTGATGCGCTCCACTTCGCTGTAGGTCTGCCGCTGCAATGTCTGATACGCCGGTAGTTGACTGCGCGAGGGGGCCGCGATCTGCAGCAGGCAGATCCGCCCGCGGTGCCGGGGATTCCTGTCGAGCAAGGCCTCCAGCGCCTGGAAGCGCTCGAGTATCCCCTTCGTGAAATCCCAACGCTCGACCCCCAATCCCAACCGCACGTCCGCCCCGATCCCATACCGCGCAAGAACCGCCGCCCGGCACGTGGCGACATCCGGCAGGAACCGCAGCCAGCGCGGCGGCCACTCGATCGAGATCGGATAGGGAGCGACACGGCACACATGTCCCTGCAGGGTGACGGTCATGTGCTCGCGGTCGATCTGGCATTCCACGAAGCGATCCAAGGCGTCGAGAAAATTCTGGCAGTGGTAGCGGGTGTGGAAGCCCAGGATGTCGCTCGACAGCATGTGCAGCAGCATCTCGCGTTTCCACGGACACACGCCGAAGGTCTCGGCATTGGGCCACGGGATGTGCCAGAAGAGTGCAATCGTCGCCTTGGGTATCTTCTCGCGGATGAGCCGGGGCAGCAGCGCGAAGTGAAAATCCTGGATCAGGATCACGGGACTGTCGGTGCTCGCTTCAGCAGCCACGACCTCGGCGAACTTGGCGTTCACTTCCTCGTAGGTGCGCCAGTCGCTGGAACGAAATGCCGGCCGTACGTAGGCTAGAAGGCACAGCGGCCAGATCCCTTCGTTGGAGAACCCGTAGTAGTATCCCTGCTCCTCCTCCGGCGTGAGCCAAACGCGGCGCAGGGTGTAGGCCGGATCGTCCGGAGGCACCCGCACTTGATCGTATCGATCCACGGTTGCGCGGTCCGCCGTTCCCGCGCCGTGCGCCACCCAAACGCCCGAACAGGCGCGCATGACGGGCTCGAGCGCCGTCACCATGCCGCTCGCCGGTATCTGCACGACGGCGCGGCGATCCGCGTCGAAATTGTGGATGTAGGGCTCGCGATTCGACACGACGATGACCTGGGGGGAGTGCAGATGATCGCGCACCACCTGCCGCAGCGCCTGCGGCGTCCAGTTCTCCCGAAAGTCGATCTCCAGACGCTGCTTCTCCTCGGCTTCGGCCAGCACCTGGCGCACCTGCGACAGAATCGGCAGGGATGCACGCGGCGACCTGGCGTCGTCGAGAAATCGCTTGCCGCGAATGTCGCCGACCAGCGCCTCGACCCAGCGGCGCAATTGCAGCCAGGCCACCAGCACCACCAGCAGCGCGAGCAACAGCACCGAGATGCCGATGAACACGAGCACGAAATCCCGCGCGGTGCGTTGCCGGCGATCGACGAAACTCAGGTCGTGCACCATCAGCACGCGAAACGGCGTCGGTGTCGCGGAATCGAAATTGAAGCGGGAGATCTGCACCGATCCGGACGGGAGCTGCACGATGCGTGTCGGGGCGCCGTCGGGACTCGCCGCCGCCTGGCAGTTGATGGCCGAGGGAGCGAGCCCGGTCTCGAATATCGATGTTCCGTCCCTGCGGCACACCAGAACCGCGAGCAGCCGCTCATCGGCGGTGATCTTGTCCAGGTAGGAACGCAGCTTCGATTCGTTGCCCTTCTCGACGAGACTCGTGATCGGCTCTTCCATCGAATGCATCACCGACTGGGCGCGCAATTCGACGTCCGAACGAAACCACTCGGTCAGCAATCGCTCGATGTACGGCAGTCCGGCATAGGCCACCACGCAGGACGCGAACGTTACCGGCAAGACGAAGCGCAAAATAATCGTGCGGAACATCGTTTCCAAAATACCGAAATTCCGCGCCTCAGTCTCGCTGGATTTTTCCGGGTCGAATTCGTGTAATTATTACAGCCAAAACTTACATCGCGAAGGCGCGGCGACGATGCTATAGGCTATGCCCATGCAAGCGCTGCCGCCGCCATCGCTCGACTGGTGTTTGTTCTTGGACGTCGATGGAACTCTGATCGAGTTCACCGACTCGCCTGCCGAGACGACTGCGGACGGCGAACTCAAGACGCTGTTGGGCCGCGTGAGCGAACGCCTGGGTGGAGCGGTGGCGTTGGTGAGCGGCCGCAGCATTCACTTTCTCGACGTATTGTTCGCGCCGCTGCGTCTGCCGACGGCGGGGCTGCACGGCGTTGAGCGGCGTAAGGCGTCGGGTGCGATGCATGGCGCGAGCTTCGTCGACGAGCAGCTCGACCGGGCGCGCTCGGCGCTGAATTCGCTGGCGGCGGATCACCCGGGAACCTTCATCGAGGACAAGGGCCGAACCGTCGCCGTGCATTTTCGCAAGGCGCCACAATACCAAGCCGTGCTGCGCGAGGCGCTGGCGGCGATCGCCGCGCTCTTGGGCGGCCATTACCACATCCAAGAGGGCGACAACACGCTCGAGATCAAGCCGCGGGGATTCACCAAGGCCACCGCCGTCAGGGCGTTCATGAACGAGCCGCCGTTTTCGGGCCGCAGGCCGGTGTTCGTCGGCGACGATCTGACCGACCAGGATGCTCTGCGGACGGTCGAGGATGAAGGCGGCATCTCCATCGCCGTGGGCGAACGGGTGCGCGGGCAATTTCGCCTCGAGAACGCCGCGGCCGTGCGCGCATGGCTCAAGGGAATCGCCGCGTTGCAGGATCCACAGCGCGGGTGAGCTCGGCTTAGCCGCGAATCTGTCCCTTGCCCCTTACCACGTACTTGTAGCTGGTCAGCTGCTCGACGCCGACGGGTCCGCGCGCATGAAACTTGTCCGTGCTGATGCCGATCTCGGCGCCCATGCCGAATTCGCCGCCATCGGCAAATTGGGTCGATGCATTGTGCAGCACGATGGCGCTGTCGACTCGCGCCAGAAACCGCTCGGCCGCCGCGGCGTTCTCCGTCACGATGCACTCGGTATGCTGGGAACCGTACTGACGGATGTGCGCGATCGCGGCATCCACGCCGTCCACCACGCGCACCGCGATGATGGCGTCGAGATACTCGGTGTACCAATCCTGCTCGGTTGCGGGTTTCACCCGCGCGTTCACTGCAGCGCTTAGATGATCGCCGCGCACCTCGCAGCCCGCATCCAGCAAGGCCTCGATCAGCGGTGCCAAATGCGTCGCGGCGCAGGCGCGGTCCACCAACAAGGTTTCTGCCGATCCGCACACTCCGGTGCGCCGCATCTTGGCGTTCAGCACGATGCTCGTCGCCATCTTGAGATCCGCGTCGCGGTCGACGTAGACGTGACACACACCTTCCAGGTGTCCGATGACCGGCACTCGCGCTTCGCGGCGCACGCGCGCGATCAGGCTCTTGCCGCCGCGCGGCACGATCACGTCGATGCTGTCGGCCATCTCAGCCAGCATCTCGCCGACGGCCGCCCGATCGGTGGTGGGTACCAGTTGAATGCAGGCCCGCGGCAGACCCGCGGCCTCCAGCCCCTCCTCCAGGCACGCATGGATCGCGGCGCTGGAGCGGGCGCTTTCCGAGCCGCCCCGCAGGATCGCGGCATTGCTGGATTTCAGGCACAGCGCCCCCGCATCCGCGGTGACGTTGGGACGGCTTTCGTAAATGATGCCGATCACGCCCAGGGGAACCGATACGCGCTGAAAACTCAAGCCGTTCGGGCGCAACCATTCCGCCAAACTCCTGCCGATGGGATCCGCGAGTTGCGCGATATCCTCGAGCCCGAGGGCCATGGCTTCGATGCGTTGCTCGTCGAGCAGCAGCCGGTCGAGCAGCGCGCGCGACATTTCCGATTGGGCGGCAACGCGCACGTCGCTCTCATTGGCCGCCAATAGCAGGGCGCGCCGGCTGCGCAGCGCAGCCGCGCCGGCCCTCAAGGCGTGGTTTCTTTGATCGGCGGACGTCGTCGCCAGCACCGTGGCGGCGGCCCTGGCGGCGCGACCGATGCCGCGCATGAGGTCCGGTACGCTCTGCACCGTCATATCGAGCCGGTGACATGGGCTTTGATCAACACCAGGTCATCCCGGTGCACGATTTCATCCCGGCCGCGAAATCCAAGCACGGTTTCGATGTCGGCGGACTTTCGGCCGATGATCCGTGCCGCGTCGGTATCCGAATACGCGCAAATGCCCCGCGCCACCTCCGAGCCGTCGGGACCGATGATGCTGACGGTATCGCCGCGATCGAATCGCCCCACCGCACGGGTCACACCGGCCGGCAGCAGGCTCTTGCCGCCCATCAGTGCCCGCACGGCGCCGTCGTCGACGACAATGGCGCCGGCCGGCTTCAAGGTACCGGCGATCCATTGCTTGCGCATCGCCACCGGCGTCGAGGAGGGCACGAACCAGGTGCAGCGCGCACCCTCCTCGATGCGCTGCAACGGGTGCGGGTGCGCCCCTTTGGCGATGCACAAATGACAGCCCGCCCCCACCGCGATCTTGGCCGCCGCGATCTTGGTCTGCATGCCTCCCGATCCCATGTCGCTGCCCGCCCCGCCCGCCATGGCCTCGATGGCCGGCGTGATCTCCAGCACCCGGGCAATGAATTCCGCATCCGGATCTTGATTGGGGTTCGCAGTGTACAGGCCGTCGATATCGGACAAGAGCACCAGGCAGTCCGCGCCCGCCATTTGTGCCACGCGCGCCGCAAGGCGGTCGTTGTCGCCGTAACGGATTTCGGCCGTCGCCACCGTGTCGTTCTCATTGATCACCGGCACTGCGCCGAGCGATAGCAGAGTATTCAAGGTGCCGCGCGCATTCAGATAGCGGCGGCGCTGTTCGGTGTCGCCCAGGGTCAGCAGAATCTGGGCGACCGTGATCTCGTGCGCATCCAGCAGGTCTTTGTAGGCGTGCGCGAGGCGAATCTGCCCGACGGCCGCCGCCGCCTGACTCTCCTCGAGTCTGAGCTTCCCCGCGTTCAGTCCCAGATGGCGGCGCCCCAGCGCGATGGCGCCGGAGGAGACCACGATGACTTCCTGGCCGCGCTTCTTGATGCGGGCGACGTCCGCCGCGAAGGCTTCCAGCCAGGCGCGATTCAGGCGGCCCTTGTCGGCGTCCACCAACAACGCCGACCCCACCTTCACGACGATGCGTTTCGCTTCGGTCAGGCGGCGGGCAAAGAGTTTCCGGTCGGCAATGGTCATGGGAGACAATATTGCCATTTACTTGGGCAAGCGGCCTCCCCTAATATTCGCGTGGGCCTAGCACCGGCAGATCAAATAAGGACGCACCGTGGGAAGAGAGTACGAACCGACCGTCGGGCAATGGTATGAAGACCTGGAGAACGAGGAAACCTTCCAGGTACTCAAGGTGGATGAGGACCGCGAAATCGTCGAGATTCAGCATCTGGACGGCGACATCGAGGAGTTCGACGTCGACGGCTGGGCGGAGCTCGACCTCGAGCTCACCGAGGAACCCGAGGGCTGGTCGGGCTCCAAGGCGGAAAAGGACGCGGAAGAGGACGAAGATGAGGATGAGGACTGGGACGATGATGAAGACGACGACGACGACGATGACGACGATGATCTAGACGACGATGATGAGGACCGGGAGGAGTACTAAGTCTCCACTCGCTCCAGCCAGCCATGCCGATCGGCCGCGTCGCCCTGTTGAATCGCCGCCAACTGAGCGCGTAAGGCGCGCGTCAGCGGACCGACATCGCCGCCCGCCACCCGATGCTCGGCGCCGCGATAAATCAACGTACCCACCCCCGCCAGTACCGCGGCGGTACCCGACAGCGCCGCTTCGCCGGTCTTCACCCATTGGAGCATTTCGCCGACGTCGAACGGGCGCTCGGACACCTTGTACCCCAAGTCGCGCGCCAGCGTGAGCAGCGAGTCCCGGGTGACGCCATGCAAGAAAGTCGTATCGAGGCTGCGGGTGAGCAGCTCGCCGTCGCGAATCAACACGAAGTTGGAAGCACCCGTCTCCTGCACCTGTCCCTGAGGGCAGAATAGAACCTGATCGACTTGATACTGGGCGCGCGCGCTCAAGGTGGGTCCCAAGGCGGCGGCATAGTTTCCGCCCGTCTTGACCATGCCCATTTGTGCAGCCGAACGAGTGTTCTCGTCGTCGACCAGAATGCGCAGCGCCTTCGCTCCCCCGGAAAAATAATCCCACACCGGGCTCGCCAGCACGATCAACGAGGCCTCCGCGGCGGGGGTCGCCGCCGCGCCGATATTCGCAGTGGTCCCGAACAGGATGGGCCGCAGGTAAAGCGCACCGGGAGCCTCGGGCACCGCATCGCGGCAGCGCTTGATGACGGCGCGTACCATATCGGCGAGCTGCGCCGCATCCGGTTCGGGCAGCACCAACTGCCGCGCGCTCTGCCGCATGCGTTGAATGTGCCGATCCATGCGGAAGATGTGAATGGAACCGTCGCTGCGACGGAACGCCTTGAAACCCTCGAAGCAGGTGCTCGCATAGTGCAGTACATGGGCCGCGGGGCTGAGCTCGATCGGCGCGACCGGTTTGATCTCGCTCGAAGTCCAGCGGCCGCCTTGGTAGGTGGCCACGGCCATGTGGGAGGTAAGCACCGTGCCGAACGCGGGTCGTTGGGGTTGTGAAGTCATGAGGATCTTGCCTTGGGTATGAAAATCATCGCCGGATGCTCGAGCAGCTCTTTCAACGCCTGAATCATTGCAGCCGCATCATAACCGTCCACGAAGCGATGATCGAATGAGGAAGACAAATTCATCATTCGGCGTATCGTCACCGCGCCGCCATGCACCACGGGACGGTCGATCGCCTTGTTGAGCCCGATGATGGCCACCTCCGGCGCATTGATGATGGGCGTCGAGGCAATGCCGCCGAGCTTGCCGAGACTGGTCACGGTGATCGTGGAGCCGACGAGTTCCTCTCGCGTCGCCTTGTTGGCGCGTGCGCGCTCCGCCAAACGCCGGATTTCGGCGGCGACCTGCCACAGCCCCAGCGACTGCGCATTGCGCACCACGGGAACTTTGAGCCCGTCCGGAGTTTGAGTCGCGATGCCCACGTGCACCGAGCGATGCCGCACCAACACACCGCGGGCGGCGTCATACAGCACATTGCATTGCGGGAACGATTCCAGCACCCGCGTGAGCGCCACGACGATGAGCGGCAGGTAGCTCAAACTTGCGGCATCGGCCGGCCGCGAGCCGTTCAAGCGCTGCCGCAACGATTCGAGCTCGGTGACATCCACTTCCTCCACATAGGCGAAGTGGGGAATGTTGCGCTTGGCCGAAGCGGTGCGTTCGGCGATCAAACGGCGCAAGCCGATCACTTTGATCTCGGTCGTTTCCGCGGAATTTTGCGCTTCAGCCGGCACGGAAGACGCCGGGCGTGCCGCGGCCGCGGGTCCCGCGGCGGCTAGATCGTCGCGCAGAATGCGCC
>JBARBX010000463.1:0-5839 GCA_049793535.1 Steroidobacteraceae bacterium
CGATGGAGCGGTGTTCGTCAATGCGCAATACTCTAACGCGCCCATGGACGCGGCGGGAGCGGCTGAACCGGCCGGATTCGGCGCGCTGAAGTTCGATGAGGGATTCATGCCCGCCCACCTCGCCGCCGGTACGCTCCCGCCGGCCACCGAGACTCACGATCCCTTAGGTTATGCGACCGGTGCCCTCGAATTCGCGCTGTCTGCGGAAGCGGGGCAGACATCCGAATGCGCTCTTAGCTGCGCGTCGCTTGCGGCGCCGGACCGCGCCGAGCAGCCGCCATTCGATTGGCAATCGATACTCCCCGATCCGCCCTGGTCGGGCAGCGGCTGGGTACAGGACGCGGTGAATGCGGCGCTGACCGCGACGGCGCACATTCTGGTGACCCGCTCCGGCCCGGCCCTGCAGCCGGGCCCGCGACGCTACACGCGTTCCTGGATCCGCGACGGTGCAATGATGAGCGCGGCCTTGTTGCGCATGGGACGCACGCAGGAAGTGCGCGACTTCATCCGATGGTACGCGCCGCATCAGCGCGCGGACGGTTTCGTGCCCTGTTGCGTCGACGGCGAAGGGGTCGACTGGCTGGTGGAACACGACAGCCACGGACAGTTGATCGCGCTGATCGCCGACTACCACCGCTTCACCTCGGACCGGACGCTGCTCGAAGAAGCATGGGTCTACGTCGACAAGGCCGTGGGATGCATCGAGGGCTTGCTCGATGAGCACGGATTGCTGCCGGTATCGGTGAGCCATGAAGGCTATCTTGCGCAACCCGTGCACTCCTACTGGGATGATTTCTGGGCTCTGCGGGGTCTGCAGGATGCGGTGGAGCTGGCGCGCGCGGCCGGGCACGCGAGTTCGGCGGAGCGGTGGAGGGCGCTTGCCGCTCGCTTCGCGGCCTCGCTGTTCGCCTCCATCGAGGACACCCGCGCGCGGCGCAATCTGGAGTTCATTCCGGGAAGCATCGAGTGGGCGGACTTCGATCCGACGGCGACGGCGAACGCAATCTATCTGCTCGGGCTGCCGCAGGGCCTGAACCGCCGGGCCGTCGATCAAACCTTCGACAAGTATCTCGCGGACTGGCGCGGCAAGCGCCGCGGCACCGTCGCGTCGACGAACTACACACCTTACGAGATCCGCATCATCGGCGCACTCGTAAGATTGGGCAGGCGCGACGCGGCCTTGGAGTTGTTGCGGTTCTTCCTGTCGGACCGGCGTCCGCCGCCGTGGAATCAGTGGCCGGAAATCGCGTGGGCGGACCGCAAGGCGCCCGCGCATATCGGCGATCTGCCGCATACGTGGATTGCCGCCGAATACGTGCTCGCGCTGCGCAGCATGTTCGCCTATGAACGCGAGGCCGATCGAGCGCTGGTGCTGGCGGCGGGTCTCGCCGCGGAATGGATCGAGGGCGCCGGCGTCGCGGTGAGGGGAATGCCGACCCCCTACGGCAGCTTGAGTTATTCGCTGCGCAGGCTGGATGCGCACACGCTGCAATGTACGATCGGCGGCGGAATCGCGGCCGCGATCGTGCTGCGGCCTCCGGTCCGGACGGCTTTGCGCGGCGTGACGGTCGACGGCATCGCCGTCGCGGATTTCGGCGAGGACTCCGTCACCGTGCCTCGCACTCCCGCGGAAGTCATCCTGGTGGAACGTTAATGGAACGCTCGAAGGAAAGCTCCGGCAATGCCACGGAGAGCGAGGCTGCCCGCCTGACGTTCGGCCGGCAGGTCGGACTCATGGTCGGGTCGATCTCCCGCTCGCCCGCGGGCAAGGCGGTCATGCTGTTGTCGGCGGCCATCGTTGTCGTGGTCGCCGCCACCGCCTACGGACAAATACGCCTCAACGATTGGAACCAGCCCTTTTACGATGCCCTGTCGCGCCGGGATCTGCGCGACTTTCTCTTTCAGCTCGGCGTGTTCTTCGTGATCGCGGGATTTCTTCTCGCCCTCAACGTCGCACAGAGATGGCTGGTGGAGACCTTGGAGCTCACGCTCCGCAAGGGCCTGGTGCTCAGTCTGCTGCGGGACTGGATGCTGCCGCGCCGGGCGTTTTGGCTCGCCAATGCGGGACCGATGGGCGTCAACCCGGATCAGCGCATTCATGAGGACGCGCGCAAACTCTGCGAGCTGTCGGCCGATCTCGGCGTCGGACTTCTTCAGGCGTCCATTTTGTTCTTTACCTTCGCGGGCGTGCTCTGGGGCTTGTCGAAGAGCTTCGTTTTCCGCGTCGGCGAGTGGGACTACACGGTGCCGGGTTTCATGGTGTGGGCCGCCATTCTCTACGCGGGTGCAGGCTCGCTCATGAGCTATTGGGTCGGCCGGGGCCTCATCGGCCGCAATGCCGAGCGCTACGCGCGCGAAGCCGATTTGCGCTTCTCCCTCGTGCGAGTCAACGAGCACGTCGACGACATCTCCATGGCCGAAGGCGAGTCGGACGAGAGGCGCCGCATCGAGCTGCATCTTCGCAATGTACTGCGGGCCACGCGCCGCATCGTCATGGGGCACGCCAACCTTACCTGGGTCACCGCCGGCTTCGGTTGGGTCACGATCGTTGCGCCCATCTTGGTCGCCGCGCCTCTGTATTTCAGCGGCAAGGTGTCTTTCGGCGGCCTGATGATGGCGGCCGGAGCCTTCAGCCAGGCGCAGTCATCGCTGCGGTGGTTCATAGACAATTTCAGCGCCATCGCCGACTGGCGCGCGACTTTGCTGCGGGTCGCGAACTTTCGCCACGCCGTAAGCGCCAGTCACGAGCCGCGCGGTTACGAAAGCCGCATCGAGTACGCCATGGGCGGGCCCGGCGAGATCTTGATCGAGAACCTCGAGATCGTTTCCGCGGCGAATGCCGATATGCTCAAGGAAACGCGGGCGGTCGTGAAGAGCGGGGAGCGCGTGCTCATTCTGGGTGCGCCGGGAACCGGCAAAACACAGCTATTCAGGGCATTGGCGGGCCTGTGGCCGTGGGGCGCGGGCCGCGTTACGCGTCCGTCAGGCGAGCAGATCTTTTACCTGCCGCGCGGCACTCCCTACATGCCCCGCGGTACCCTGCGCGAGGTCCTCGCCTATCCCTCGAAGGCGGAGAGTTTCGGCGAGGCCGCCTTCGCGCGCGCGCTCTACCGGCTGGGTCTCGAACGCCTCGCGCCGCTGCTCGATACCACCCACCGCTGGGACCGGGAGTTGAGCCAGGACGAGCAACTCTGTCTTGCCGTCGCGCGGATCCTGCTGCAAAGCCCGCCCTGGGTGCTCATCGACGGCACCTTCGGCCTGCTCGATGACGACGTCCTCGATCTCATCGTCGATGTGTTTGCCACCGAACTGGAGCGCACCGGCGTCATCCATATCGGCGGGCCGGCGCAGGCGCATCCCTTGTTCACGCGCTCCCTGCACCTGGTCAAAGCACCGCGGACCCGTACGAGCGGCCAATGAAAAGCGCCTCCACACGAATCGCCGCATTGATGTTCCTGCTTGTTCTCGTGGGGATGCCGCCGTGCCGCGCGGCAGCGGCGGAGTTCGAATTTCATGCGCCGGCGTCGGCGGACGATCCCGCGGCCGGCGCAACCATGCGCGACTTGGCGGCGCGGTTGATCCCCGTCTACCAGGAGCCAGACCCTGACCGCTATCTGGCGAATCTGTCGGCGCTGCAGGCGGTCGCGGGCAACTATGCAGCCGCGCAAACGTCGCGGCAGGGGCTGCGCGACAGACGTCGCGGTTCGGGCTCCGGCCGTCCCGTGAGCCGCGAGCTGCTGTTCGACATGTACATCCGGGCAAGGGCCATGGAGGCCGCTAGCCGAGTGGCATTCGCGCAAGGGTTCACGACTGTGTTCCACGACACCGTGACTCCCCTCGGCGATCAGGATGCGTTCACCGTCACGCAGTGGCTGGCGACCTCTCCCGGGGTGTATCGTTACGGCCTGCAAAAGGCGTTCGATCAGCGGCGGGCCGTCGATGCGATCAACGAAGCCGATGCGGTGACGCTGATATGGGCCTATCTGTCCTACGAGGCGTATCGGAACTTCGCTCCCATCGTCGTTGCGCTCAATGCCGAGGAAAATCGCCGGCGCTACACGGTCGAGGACAATATCCTGATCAAGACTGCGGACGGGGCGAGCATTGCCGCAATGCTGGTGCGGCCCAACAGCGCCACGCAGCCGCTTCCCGCCCTGCTCGAGTTCACGATCTATGATTCTCAGAAGTACGCCAGGGAGTGCGCGGCGCACGGCTATGTCGGAGTGGTTGCCTATACGCGCGGAATCCGCGACGACCCGCGCGACGTGATTCCCTATCAGCGCGACGGCGACGATGCGCGCGCGGTCATCAATTGGGTCGCCAAGCAACCATGGAGCGACGGCCGTGTGGCAATGTACGGCGACGGCTACAGCGGCTTTGCCGCTTGGGCGGCCGCGAAAAAGCCGCCGCCCGCACTCAAGGCCATCGCCACGTCGGCGACCACCGCTCCCGGAATCGACTTTCCCATGGGAGGCGGCGTCTTTCAGAACTCCGGGTACCGCTGGTCCTCCTACGTCACCAACGCCAAGGCGTCGGACGAGAACGACTATTACGACGATGCGCTGTGGCGCGCGCTCGATGAGAAATGGTACGTGAGCGGCCGGCCGTTTCGCGACCTGGGCCGCCTGTTCGGCAAGCCCAATCCCATTTTCATTCGCTGGCTGAACCACCCCAGCTATGATCGGTATTGGCAGGAGATGATCCCCTATCGGGAACAATTCGCCAAAATCGACATTCCGGTGTTGACGGCCACCGGCTACTACGCGGGCAGCGAACCGGGCGCGCTGTACTATTTCACCCAGCACCATCGCTACAACCCGCATGCGGACCACCGCCTGATCATCGGCCCGTACGACGACGCCGTGTTGCAGCGCGGCCCGCTGGCCGTGCTGCAGGCCTATCAACTCGATTCCGCGGCCCTCGTCGATCTTCGCGAGCTTCGATATCAGTGGTTCAACCATGTTCTCAAGAAGGGCGCCTTGCCGTCTGTATTGAAGGGCCGCGTCAACTACGAGGTGATGGGCGCCAACGAGTGGCGGCACGCCGCATCGCTCGAGACAATGGCCAGGGGCTCGTTGAAGTTCTACCTCGATGCGGCCGAGTCCGGCGGCGCTCACCGGTTGTCGCTGCACAGGAATTCAAAGGACGCGTTCATCCGGCAGTCGGTGAAGCTGGCCGATCGCCGCGATGCCGGCTGGACGCCGTCCACCGATCTCGTCAGCGGGGGTATCGCGAACCACAACGACCTGATGTTCGCGAGCGATGCGTTCACCGCCCCCACCGAAATCGACGGCCTGCTCTCGGGCCGGCTAGATATCACGATCAACAAAATGGACGTGGACCTGAACATCATGCTGTATGAGCGCCTGGCCGGCGGCGACTACATCCGCTTGTTCAGCCCAACCTATGAGATCCGCGCGAGCTATGCGCACGACCGGGTTCACCGGCGACTGCTCAAGGCCGGCGAGCGCCAGGAATTGACCTTCAGGAGCGAGCGCATGACCAGCCGGCAGCTCCAACCGGGCAGCCGGCTGGTCATGGTCATCGGCGTCAACAGGCGGCCGGACCGAGAAATCAACTATGGCACCGGGGGCGACGTGAGCGCGGAATCCATCGCGGACGGCAGGGTTCCGGTCAAGATCCTCTGGCACAACGACAGCTATGTCGAAATTCCCGCTCGCAGGTAGCGCGGCGCCACCCGCGCATTGGCCACGTGCTCGAACCCGGACGCCAGCTTGATCAACTTGGGTTCGCTGTAGGCGGCGCCGAAAAAGGACAACCCCACCGGAAGCCCGCGATACAATCCGGCGGGCACCGTGATGTGAGGATAGCCCGCGAC